>DASUPR010000276.1:0-4251 GCA_036281015.1 Pyrinomonadaceae bacterium | reverse complement strand
CGAACAGTCGAAAAGGCGGCGGACAAACCCTAGATGCATCCGAGCCTGCGCACATTTCTAGATCGACTAACCAGAGAAAACGAAATCATCACCATTAAAGCCGAGGTCGATCCGTATCTCGAGCTGGCGGAGATCCATCGTCGTGTGATCGACGAGGGCGGCCCCGCGCTGTTCTTCGAGCGCGTGAAGGGGTCGCGCTATCCGGTGGTGACGAACATGTTTGGCACCGAGCGGCGAATCGATCTCGCGTTTGGTCCAAAGCCGGAAGCATTTGTGCGCGACGCGGTCCAAATCGCAGAGTCGCTGCTGCCTCCAAAGCCTGCTGAACTTTGGAAGCACCGATCAGTGGGTTTCGATCTTTTGAAACTGGGGACTCGAAACACGACTCGCGCGCCGGTGACGCAGGTAATCGACAAGCCCGCGCGGCTCGATCAGTTGCCGGTGCTTACGACGTGGCAAGAGGATGGTGGACCATTCATCACGCTGCCGCTCGTCTACACCGAGAACCCGATCACGGGAAAGCACAATCTCGGAATCTATCGCGTGCAGATCTACGAAGCCGGCACGGCGGGACTGCATTGGCAGATTCAAAAGGGCGGCGGGTTTCATTACCACGAAGCGGAGAAGATGAATGCGCCGTTGCCGGTGACGATTTTTCTTGGTGGTCCACCGGCGTTGATCCTTGCCGCGATCGCGCCGTTGCCGGAAGACGTGCCTGAGCTGGTATTGGCGTCGCTTTTGGCAGGCGAAAAATTAAAGATGGCCGCGAACCCGATCCGTGGCCGGCATCGCCTCGCCGCCGAAGCTGAGTTTGCGTTGGTTGGCTATGCCCCGCCCCATGAAAGAAGACCCGAAGGGCCGTTTGGCGATCACTACGGTTACTACTCGCTGCGTCACGACTATCCGGTGTTTCATTGCGACGCCGTGATTCATCGTCGCGATGCTATTTATCCGGCGACAGTCGTGGGCAAGCCGCGGCAGGAAGATTTTTTCATCGGCGATTACTTGCAGAAGTTGTTGTCGCCGTTGTTTCCGCTCGTGATGCCGTCGGTTCGCGATCTCTGGAGCTACGGCGAGACGGGATTTCATTCGCTGGCCGCAGCCGTGGTGCGTGAGCGATACGGGCGCGAAGCGCTGGTTTCCGGTTTTCGGATTCTCGGCGAGGGCCAGCTCTCGTTGACGAAGTTTTTGCTACTCACCGACACGCCACAGGATTTGAAAGATTTTCCGCGTTTGCTGGAGCACGTGCTGGAACGCTTCCGGCCTGAAACGGATCTATTTGTGTTTTCAAACGTCTCGATGGATACGCTTGATTACACGAGCGGCAAAGTGAACGAGGGCAGCAAGGCGATCATGCTCGGGTTGGGCGATGCGATTCGGAAGCTGCCGCGTGAGTTCAAAGGACCGTTGCCGAGTTACTTATCGAGGGCGGAAGTTTTTTGCGCCGGTTGTTTGGTGTTGGAGGGGGCAGCATTCACTGACGACGAGGAGTTAGCGATGCGAGTGGCCAAAGAGAAGGAGATTTTTGCGGATTGGCCTTTGATCGTTTTGCACGACCAAGCGGATGTCTCCAGATCATCCCCGGCCTTTTTGTGGTCCACCTGGACGCGTTTCGAACCCGCGTCCGACATCTACGCAGCCGAAACGACGGTGCAACGCCATCACCTGGTCTACAAAGCGCCGATCGTGATCGACGCGCGGACGAAACCGGGCTTTCCCGACGAGCTTATTGTTCGGCCGGATATTGCGGCGCTGGTCGATCGCCGCTGGCGTGAGTATTTTCCGAAGGGATTTTGATCGTAAACACCGCGCCACCGCCGGCTGCATTTGCTGCCGTCAGCGTCCCGCCGTGCTCGGTGATGATTCGATGCGTTAACGCGAGTCCCACACCGTGACCTTTGGGTTTCGTAGTGAAGAAGGGAATGAAGATCTTTTGCAGTTGCGCCGGTGGAATGCCTGTTCCGGTGTCGCGGACTTCGATTAAAGCGGATTGAGGTTCTCTGGCGGTGCGAACAACGACCTTGCGTTCGGTTGCTTCATCAGGAATTGCTTCAGCAGCGTTGCGTATCAGGTTCTGCAACGCCAATCTCAGCATTCTCTCGTCGGCGCGAACAATCAAACTCTCCGACGACACAACAAGATCGACCCGCAGCTCCTGAAACAACGGCTCGAGTTCACTCTTACAATCCCTAATTAGATCCTGAAGATCCACGTCCTCAAGGTGTAACGGTTGCGGCCGCGCAAAATCCAGAAACGCCGTAACCATCGTCGCCAAACCGCGCACCTCATTCAGCAACGACGCCGCCGCAACCTGCGCGTTCTCATTCAATTCCAAACTCTGCAAAAGCTGCGCATAACCCTGCAGCGTCGCGATCGCGTTCTTGAATTCGTGCGCCAAACCCGCCGACATCTCTCCCAAACTTTCGAGATTGTTCTTCAGCGCCACTTGTTCGCGCAGTTCTGTTACTTCAGTGATGTCTGTTAACAGGCACAATGCGCCGCGGGTTGCGGGCGAGCCCGCGCTCCCAGGGCGGGTTGGCGGCAAGTCGATTGGAGCTATTGTGGCGCCGAGTCTGCGCAGTTGCCCGTCCTGTGTCCGCGCTTCAACTTCCGAACGGCGATAGAGCGTCCCTCGCTGAAGACAATCGCCAACCATCTGCGACAGTTCAGCATGATCCGCCAGCAACGTTTCATACGACTCGCCGAGCCCACTTCGGTCAAAACCAAGTCCGTCAACACCGAGCAGCGTTCGTCCCGGCGCATTCACAACCAGCGAACGCCCTGCCGCATCGAACGCGATCAAACCCGAAGGCAAACTCGCGACAATACGTTCGCTAAACTTCTCCGCCGAACTCGCGCGTTCGCTCGCCTCCGCGCTGAGCTGCTCGAGCTCCTTCCGCTGTTCCTGCAACTGCGCTACGACCGACTGAAACGTCTCCAACACAAACTCAGCCTCATCCTGCGACCTACCCGCTACATTCGCCGTCGAGGCACGTTGTGCTTCGCCAACCAATTTGTGATACGGCCTCAACACCCAGCGCAGTAGAAACAGAATGCACAACAGACTGCCGAGCAGTATCGCGACGAACGACGCGAGCAGGATTGGTTCACGAGAAGCCGGTGTTTCGGGCGTGAGCGCGTAAAGCAGAATGGCAAACAGCGTGGCCAACACGAAGAGCCCCGTCAGCATGGTCAAGCCTAATTGAAAGCGGCTGCGGTATTTCATCGTTGGTGAGTTACCTGAACTGACCGGCGTACCAATCAACCACTTGCGAACCAAACAGCAGCGCCGCGATCGCGCCGAGTCCGAGAAAGATGCCGAACGGCAAAAGCATCTGCATGTTTCGCTCGCGCTGCCGCGCCATCAGCACGACGCCGATGATCGAACCGCTCAACACGCCGACAAAAATCGTTAGTATCGTTAGGCGCCAACCGAGATACGCGCCGACCATGAACATCATCTTCACGTCGCCAAGACCCATCGCTTCGATACCGCGCAGTTTTTCCCAGGTCCAACCCATCAACCACAGCGAGCCACCGCCGATCAGCGCGCCGATCGCCGCACCCGCAACCGACGTAACCCAGATCGGCATGTCGGCGAACGCGCCTTGCGACAACGACGGCAGATCGTCGAAGTGCGGCGTGCCGCTCAGCAACGGAATCACGATGCGCGCGACCACGGCGAACACGATGCCGGGATAAGTGATCACGTTTGGCAGGATCATGTGTTCGGCGTCGATGAAGATGAGTGCGAGCAGGGCCGAAACGAAGATCAGATCAAATGGCAACGCGACGCTTAAGCCATCGTGCCAGGCGACGGCAACGAAGAGCGCGGCCGTCAGGAGTTCAACCGCCGGATAACGAAACGAGATCCTTTGCCTGCAACCGCGGCACTTCGCGCGCAGCAACATCCAACTGACCACCGGAATGTTGTCGTAGAACGCGATCACCGCGCCGCACGAAGGACAGCGCGAGTTTGGAAACACGACCGACTCTTCCAGCGGCACGCGATGAATGACGACGTTGAGAAAACTGCCGATGATAGCGCCGAAGATTGCGGCAAGAATGTAACCAAAGGCTGGGGGAGCTAGACTCAAATCTGGCATTTAGTTTTTATCCGTCTGATCTGTGGCCTGTTTTTCCCAAAGCATTAAGTGTTTCAAGAACGCGTGGTGCGCGGCGAAACTCGCGATCGTGAAACCCGCAAAGCCGTCGCGAAACCCGCCTTTCAAAATAAAACTTCTGATAAAC
>DASUPR010000275.1:0-2272 GCA_036281015.1 Pyrinomonadaceae bacterium | reverse complement strand
TCACTTCGTCGTGTAGTTCGATACCTGCGACGTCCGTTACGTCGATCAACGTGAGATCCATCGAGATCCGACCCACTACCGGCGCATACGTTCCGCGCACGATCACATGCGAACGGTTCGAAAGCCCGCGCATGTAACCATCGTGATAACCGATCGGCAACGTCGCAATCAGACTGCGTCGCGAGGCTTCGAACGTGCAGCCGTAACCGATCGTCTCGCCCGGCGGCACCCACTTCAACATGATGATGCGCGAGTAGAGCGACATCACCGCAACGAGCTGCGGATCGGAAGCCGTCATCGGCAAGACATCACGCCACAAGCCATACAACACGCCGCCGGGCCGCACCATGTTTCCCCACGCTTCGCGATGACCAAACACGCCTGCGGAATTGGCGAGGTGCAGATGTGTGGGACGATAACCATGCTCGCGAAACACGCTCACCGCTTCGTCGAAACGGTGAATCTGATCGAGAGTTAACGGGCGGCACGAAGCATCGTCCGCCGCGGCAAGGTGCGTCATCAAACCGTCGATTCGCACATTGGGAAACTGGTCCAACCGTGCGGCGAATTCGCTTAGTTGATCCGAACGCACGCCGAGCCGCCCCATGCCTGTGTCCACTTTAACGTGTACGTCGGCGATCACGCCCGCTTCCGTTGCCGCCTGATTGAGCGCCTCAAGCATGTCGCGCCGGTAAACAACCGGAGTCAACTGATACTGAATACACGCAGCCGCCTGACCCGGCCAGAAGCCGGCGAAACAAAGCACCGGCTGCTTGATGCCGGCTTCACGCAACTGAATCGCCTCTTCGGGAAGTGCGACGCCAAACCAGTCAGCGCCTTCGGCCGCGAGCCGGCGCGCGCATTCGACCGCGCCGTGGCCGTACGCGTTCGCCTTAACGACCGCCATGATGCGCGCCGCCGAACCGACACGCTGCTTGATTAGCTTGAAGTTTGCGGCTAGTTGGTTGAGATCGATTTCGGCCCAGGTTGGCCGGCCGGAAAGGCTGTTGTGCGCGTCCTGCAAACGAGACATGCCCTTAGTTTAACCTAATACCAAAATTCATTGACGCGACTTCTTGCCCGGTCTTAAACTTCACTTCGCTTGTCCCAGCGAGGCTACGCCCAGAGCCCGTCTCGAATCGACTCATGAACCTCGCCACTTTGAACCCACCACGCCGGAAAGGAGAGATCCTGGAAACACTGTCAGCCAGGACAAATTCAGATGCACAAACTTGTCCCCCTGTTACTCAGCATTTGCCTGTTCTCGACTCACGCTCTCGCCTATGGACCACGCGGTCATAAGCTAGTCGGCTCCATCGCCGATAAGCGCCTCGCCAAGAACAGACCCGTTGCGAAGAAGGTCCGCAAACTGCTCGACGGCCTTACGTTGGAACAAGTCGCCACGCTGCCCGACAACATCAAGGGTTGGGACGATTGCCGTGGCACTGGAAACGACGACCCGGTCACGAGCAGGCCACGAATTAACGAAGAACTGCGCGCGTTTTGGCAAGCAAACAAATGCGGCAAGAAACCTTCGCACGATGTGTTTCATTACACGGACGTTCCCGTTACCGGCGGTGAAAACTACGCTGACGGGACAATCGGACGAGACGAGTTTGATGTCGTGAAGATGATTCCGTTCTGCATTGGCGTTCTCCGCGGTGAAATACCGGAAACAAACGATCGCGCGATCACGAAAGCTGTTGCCGTGATCCTGCTTACGCACTACATCGGCGACATTCATCAACCGCTTCACGTGGGCGCAGAATTCTTCAACGCCGACGGAGATGCGTTCCATCCTTCAGAGGGTAACAAATTCTTTGGCGATCAGGGCGGCAACAAACTGATCTTGTTCACGTTCATGGATGGCACGCTCAAGTCTGCCGGAAAGCTTCACAGCTACTGGGATGGCCAGACTGTTAAAAACGCGTTTGGCGAGACCGATGCGTTAGATCCCAACTCTGCAAAACGATTGGCGCGGCTTAAACCGGCGGGTTGGGAATTGGATGGCGGCATTGAAACGTGGGCCACGCAGATGGCCGACGAGATTTTGCCGGTCGCTCGTGAAGCACGCACACGTCTCGAATACGAGAACGTTCTGATTCCTTCCAGTGGACATGAGATCAAAAGCGGCGATGCGAAGGAGAGACGAAGCGACGACGGAGAGTTCTATGCCGTCTGGGCAGCGAAAGTGGTCAAGAAAGAGGTCCACAAAGGCGGCTGGCGTCTGGCCGCGGTGTTGGAAGAAGCGCTGGAGTAAACGCGCTGGAAG
>DASUPR010000274.1:0-2565 GCA_036281015.1 Pyrinomonadaceae bacterium | reverse complement strand
AGAGCTCGTTGTATCTCGTTAACTCGATCAATCCGTTTCGCATTGAAGGTCAGAAGACGGTGGCGTTTGAGCTCGCGGAACAGCTCGGATGGGATGTACCGGATCATCTTGTCGTGCCGGGTGGGAATTTGGGGAATAGTTCGGCGCTGGGTAAGGGGTTTCGTGAGTTGTTAGGCCACGGATTTACACGGAAACAGCCACGGATCAGTGTGATTCAGGCTGAGGGCGCGGCGCCGTTTGCGCGGTTTGCATCTGCGTCAGGTGAAGCGGAGTTCGTTAACGAAAAACGGCCGCACACGCTGGCGTCGGCGATCAAGATCGGTGCGCCTGTTTCGTGGAAGAAGGCGTGGCGCGCTGTTCATGAAACTGGAGGACGCGTGATCACGGTCAGTGAACAGGAGATTGCGGATGCGAAGGCGATGATCGGTCGCGACGGTGTCGGTTGCGAACCGGCGTCGGCGACGACTGTAGCGGGGATTCGCAAATTGGTGGGCGATGGCGTGATCGGTAAAGACGAGAGCGTTGTTGCGGTGCTCACCGGGCACGTGCTCAAGGACACTGACTACGTGATCAAGTATCACAACCAAACGCTCGCTACGGAAAGCGGCGAAAGCATCCGCGGCACGTTTGCGAACTCGATTGTGAGAGTGGCGGCGCGGCCGTGTGCGATCGAATCAGCTATCAAGGGGTTGTCGTGAGTTCAGGGATCTGTTTTGAGTTCAAGGTTTAGCTTGTCATGACGGCGCAAATTCGTGTTCCAGCTTCCACTTCAAACCTCGGACCGGGGTTCGACTGCTTCGGTCTCGCGCTGAAGATGTATTTGACGGTGCGCGCGAAAGCCGTGCCTGATGCTGCGGAACTGTGTCGCGTCGCAACCACCGGTGCGAAAGAGAATGAAGCTCTGCCGCGGAATGCGTCGAACCTGATTTATCGCGCGATGGCGTTTGCCGCGCGGCGTGAAGGTGTGTCGCTGCCGCCGGTCGAGATTGAGGTTCATAACGAGATTCCGCTGGCGAGTGGGCTTGGGAGCAGTGGTGCGGGGATCGTTGCGGGCATTAAGTTGTCGTCAGTGCTCACCGGCCACGAAATGACGGACCAGGCGATTTTGAATTACGCGACCGAGTTTGAAGGCCATCCGGATAATGTTGCTGCTGCGTTGTGCGGCGGCTTTGTGATCAGTTGTGTGCGAGACGATCGCACCGTGGTTTCGGCAAAGTTCGATTGGCCTGCGCAGGTGCGTGTTGTTGTCGTGTCACCGCACTCACAACTTCCGACGCACGTCGCGCGAGCGGCTTTGCCGCGCATGGTGAGTCGCGCTGATGCGGTTCATAACCTGCAACGATCCGCGTTGTTTACGGCTGCACTCGCGCAGCAGAAGTATGAGTTGTTTTGGGAAGCGATGTGCGACCAGTTGCACCAGCCGCAACGAGAATCGTTGGTGCCGGGATTGGCGGAAGCGTTGGCGCTGCCGCGGATGGACGGGTTGTTAGGTGTCGCACTGAGCGGCGCCGGTCCGAGTATTCTCGCTTTAGTTGAAAGTCATGAAGACGAGATCGGCGCGCGACTCGCAAACTGTTTCAGTTCGCACAAGATCGAATCAACGATTCGCGTACTCGACGTCGACAACGACGGTTGCCGCCTACTTCAGTAACTTCACCAGTCGAAACACCGGATAACTCGCCGCCAACAACAGCAGCGCATAAAGACTGTTGGTGCGATCAGCGTAAACCGCGCCTGCCAAGAACAATAATGATCCAACCAGCGCCAGGCCGGGCGTCACTGGATAGCCCCACGCGCGATACGGCCGCGGCGTGCCGGGTTCGCGAAAGCGCAGCACGAACAGCGAGATGAACGAGAGGATGTAATTCGCGACGAAGAAAAACGCGCAAATGATGATGACGCGTTCGAACGTCTGCCCGAAAAGGATGAACAGCACTGCAACTGCCGCGCTCAAAAAGAGCGATACCGTTGGCGTGCCGCCTACGTTCACGACGGCTGCTCGTTGCGTGAATAAACCATCGCGGCTCATCGCGAAGATCACGCGCGTGGCCATGAGATGAAGCGCGTTGACGGCGCTGAGCATCGAGACGATCGTGATGCAACGGAAGACCGTGTCGCCGTGTTGACCAAAGATCGCGTTCGCTGCTTCACCCGCAGCGAACTCCTTGCCGGCAATTCCTGAGATCGGCAACACGTAGAGCAGCGCCAGGTTAACGAGCAGATAGATCGCCGTGATCGTCAACACGCCGCCGAGCAGTGCGCGCGGGATGTCGCGCCCGGGATTCTGCACTTCCTCTGAGAAATAGATTACGCCGCTCCAACCGTCGTACGTGTAGATCGCGGCTTGGAGTGAAGTGACAACCGCGGCCAGCGTTATTACTGAACTCGAAGACAGTTGCGAACTGGTAAGTGCATTGCCGGTAAGCGCGCCGCCGCCTCCAAGCACGAACGCCGCCGCAATCAACACGAGGAACGCGAGCGCTTTCAGCAGACTCGTGAAGTTCTGAATCGTGCTGCCCCAAACAATCCCACGCCACTGCAACACCGCAAAAACGATCGCGACCG
>DASUPR010000273.1:0-7745 GCA_036281015.1 Pyrinomonadaceae bacterium | reverse complement strand
AACGCGGCTGCCTGTGTTCACATTCGGCAGTTCCGACGAACTCACCGCCTTCACATTCTGGAGCACTTCGAGATAACGCTCCAGCGGATGGCCCGAGATGTAGAAACCCAATGCCGCCTTTTCCGCGGCAAGCATCTCAGTCGGCGTCCAACCCTTCAACGTGGGCGAGATCTCCTTAGTGAAGTCGATCTCTTCCGGCATTCCACCGAAAAGTCCGCTCTGACCGACCGCTCGCTCGTGCTTCGATCGCTGCGCCTGCGAGAGCGCCGCGTCGATCGAATTGAACAATGCGCCGCGCCACTCGTGTACCGATCGCCCATCTTTGAGCGAGTCAAACGCGCCGGCGCTCACCAGACTCTCAAACACGCGCTTGTTCAAAGTAGAAGACTCAACCCGCTCGGCAAAATCAAAGAACGACCGAAACGGACCGGCCTCCCGCGCCTCACAAATCGCTTTAACAATCGACTGGCCCAGGCCCTTAATGGCAGTCAGCCCATAGCGGATAGCGCCGCTTAACGGGGTGAACCCCGAGTTGCTCTCATTAACATCCGGCGGCAGTAAAGCGATCTTCTGGGCCCGCAGCTCTTTTGAATACTTAAACACCTTAGCCGCGTCCTGCGCTTCGCTGGACAACACCGCAGCGTAAAAGTGTTCCGGAAAGTGCGCCTTCAGGTAGGCAGTTTGGAAGGCCAGATACGCATAGGCGACGCTGTGGCTGCGGTTAAAACCGTAATCAGAAAACTGCGCCATCAACGAGAAAATCTTCTCGGCTTTCTCCTGCTTGATTCCACGCTCAACCGCGCCCGTGATGAACTTCTCCTCATGCACCGCCATCTCTTCGCGCTTCTTCTTGCCCATCGCGCGACGCATGAGGTCGGCTTCGCTAAGTGTATAACCCGCAAGCTTCTGCGCGAGCTGCATGATCTGCTCTTGATAGACGATGATGCCGTACGTGTTGCTGAGAATCTCCTTCATCTCCGGCACCAGATACCGCACGGCTTTCTTCCCGTGATGCCGCAGGATGAACTCGTCAACCATGCCGCCGTCCAAAGGACCAGGACGATAAAGCGCGTTTAGAGCCGCGAGATCTTCCAGCCCTTTCGGCTTCAACTTCCGGCAGATCTCCTGCATGCCCGACGACTCAAACTGAAAGACCGCCTCAGTCCTCCCATCAGCGAATACTGCAAGTGCTTTATCGTCGTTAAGCGCTATATCCGACCACTTAATCTCCGCTCCAAGCAGCTGTTTAATGCTGGTTAAGCAGTCATTTATAACAGTTAAAGCGGTAAGCGCTAAAAAATCCATCTTAAGCATGCCGGTCTTTTCCAGGTCCGACATGACATATTGGGTGGTGAGTTCTTCCTTCCCGGAGACGGCGATCGGGATCAATTCCTGAAGCGGCAGGGGTGAGATGACGACGCCCGCGGCGTGGACCGAAGAGTGCCGGGCACAACCTTCGAGCCGGCGCGCGATCTCAAGTATCTCTTTAACCTGCGCGTTGGTCTCCATCTCACGTTTTAGTTCAGGTACTTGTTCAAGTGCCTGGCTAATACTGACGTTGCGGCCGCGCACCGGAGGCGGGATCATTTTCGCGATCCGCTCGACCTCGGCGTAAGGCACTTCGAGGGCCCGGCCGACGTCCTTGATCGCGGCCTTCGAAGCCAGGGTTCCAAACGTGATGATCTGGCAGACCGAGTCACGGCCGTAGAGATCGGCGACGTGGTTGATGACGTCGCCGCGGCCACGAACGCAGAAGTCGATATCGATGTCCGGCAGCGAGACGCGGCCGGGGTTCAGGAAGCGCTCGAAGAGCAGGTCGTATTGAAGCGGGTCGACGTCGGTGATCTCGAGACAGTAGGCGACCAGCGAACCGGCCGCCGAGCCACGGCCCGGCCCGACCGGAATGGCGCGTTCTTTCGCGTAGCGGACAAAGTCCCAAACGATGAGAAAGTAACCGGGGAAGCCCATCTGCTTGATCATCTCGATCTCGCTCGAGATACGAGTCTGATAATCCCCGATAGGCTTAGCGAGCTCTCCGCGTGCGATCAGCGGGTCCCACACCTGCTGGCGCCGGCGTTCAAAGCCCTGGCGCACGATCTTCTCGAAGTAGTCGTCGACCGACAGGCCCTGATCCGACTCCGGAATCGGATACTGCGGCAGGTAATTCACGTCCTTCGGCAGCTTCAGATCGATACGCTCGGCGATCTCGACCGTCCGCGTGAGCACCTCCGGCAGCTCGTCGCCAAAGATGCGCCACATCTCTTCAGGCGAACGCACGTAGAAGTATGGACTGTTGTAGCGCAGGCGATTGGTATCGTTGACTGTCTTACCCGAGCCGATGCAGAGCAGAACGTCGTGAGCGCGCGCGTCGTCGGGCATCAGGTAGTGCGCGTCGTTCGTCGCGACCAGCGGCACGCCGGTTCGTTTCGACAACTCGACGAGCGACTTGCGAATGCGCTTCTGCGGTTCGAGGCCGTGCTCCTGGATCTCGAGGAAGTAGTTCCCTTTCCCGAGTATCTCTTCAAACTCGTGCGCCGCTTTCGCCGCCTCGTCGCACTTTTCCTGCGCGAGCATCGCCGACGGCACGCCGGACATACACGCCGATAAAGCGATCAGTCCTTTGCTGTGCTCGGCGAGCAGCTCTTTGTCGATGCGTGGCTTGTAATAGAAACCCTCGGTGTAGGCCTTCGACGTGAGACGCACGAGGTTCTGATAACCCTCGTAATTCTGCGCCAGCAGTATCAGATGAAAGTTTGCCTTCTCGCCGGGCGCGCTCGCGGCTTTTTCCTTGCGGCTGCCGCGCGTGATGTAAGTCTCACAACCGATGATGGGCTTCACGCCGTTGTTCTTCATCGCGTTGTAGAAAGAGATCGCGCCGTACATGTTGCCATGGTCGGTCATGGCACACGCCTGCATACCCAATTCGGCTACACGATTGGAAAGGGGTTTGATCTGAATTGCGCCGTCAAGAAGACTGTAGTCTGTATGAAGATGTAGATGTACGAATTGACGATCCGGCATCCTTATTCCCATTCGATGGTTGATGGTGGCTTGGAACTGATGTCGTAAACAACTCTATTAACACCGCGTATCTCTGAAACTATCCTGCTCGAAACACGCCCGAGCAGATCGTGTGGCAGACGCGCCCAGTCGGCGGTCATGCCGTCAACACTCGTCACCGCGCGAATCGCAACGACGCGTTCGTAGGTGCGCTCATCGCCCATGACGCCGACAGTCGAAACCGGCAGCAGCACGGGAAACGCCTGCCATACCGAGTTGTACAACTCGGCAAGACGCAACTCTTCGTCGAGAATGCGATCCGCGGCCTGGACCAAACGAATCTTCTCTTCCGTAACTTCGCCGATGATGCGTACGGCCAGTCCCGGTCCGGGAAACGGATGGCGCCCGAGGATCTCTTCCGGCACGCCGAGCTCGCGCCCGATCAGCCGCACTTCGTCTTTGAACAACTCGCGCAGCGGCTCGATCAGCTTGAGATTCATCTTCTCCGGCAAACCGCCGACGTTGTGATGACTCTTGATCACCGCCGACGGACCACGCACGGAAACGGATTCGATTACATCCGGATACAACGTCCCCTGGACCAGATAACCCACGTCACCTAAACGCCGCGCTTCTGCGTCGAATACATCGATAAAAACTTTGCCAATCTGTTTACGCTTCTGCTCCGGATCGGTGACGCCACGCAGCGCTTCGAGAAATTGATCTCCTGCACTAACACCACAGATATTCAATTTCATGCTCTGTCGCAAGACGGTCAATGTCGACTCAAACTCGCCCTCGCGCAGCAGACCGTTATCCACGAAGATACAAGTCTGACGATCGCCAACCGCGCGATGAACCAGCGCCGCCGCAACTGTCGAATCAACGCCACCCGACAAACCGCAAACCGCGCGTCCATTCTCACCCAACTGCGCGCGAATCTTTTCGACCTGCTCTTCGATAACCGCTTCCGGCGACCAGTCACCACGACAACCACAAACCGAAAACAAAAAATTGCGCAACACGTGCGCGCCGAGCGGCGTGTGGGCCACTTCCGGATGAAACTGCACGCCATAAATCCCGCGCGACTCGTCTTCCATCGCGTTCAGCGCGTCATCCGTCAACGCCGTCACCTGAAAACCAGGCGGCACTACCGTGACGTGATCGCCGTGACTCATCCACACGTCCATCTCTTTCGGCAACCCGCTAAACAGACGGCTCGTCGCGTCCAATACCTTCAGCCGCGCGTAGCCAAACTCCCGGTTCGGCGACGACTCGACCGCACCGCCTAGCTCGCGCGCAAAGACCTGGAAACCGTAACAGATTCCCAATGTCGGGCAATCGACGGATTCGAGCAGTTCGGGCTGTGGCTTTGGCGCCGTCTCGTCGTAAACAGACGAAGGCCCGCCGGAAAAGATCAATCCTTTTGGCGAACGCGCTCGTATTGTCTCGACTGGGGTGTTAAAGGGTAGGATCTCACAATAAACACCCGCCTCTCGGACCCGACGGGCGATGAGTTGTGTGTACTGTGATCCGAAGTCAAGTATGATTACGGTTTCATGCTGTCGGACTTGGTTCATTGATTGATATGAAGTTGCGAATTATACATCTAGTTTGTGTGTTGAGTCTCGCTTGGGGAAGTGTTTTTACCGCGCCGAAACTTGACGAAGAGCCGCTTCTCTCTCAACCGCTCACTATACGCTGGCGTTACGAATCAAACGTGACGCTAAATCTCACGCCCGCTTTCGATAGCGAGCGTGTGTATTTGCCACTCGCGGGCGGGATCATCGTTGCTCTGAAAGCTCGTGACGGGCAGTTGCACTGGCGTTCTGAATTGGGCGGAGAACTGTCAGCGTCACCGGCCGCGGACGAAACAGCAATTTATGTCGCGTCGGAAACCACCGCGCCTAACGGCGAACCGCGCGATCAGTCCGGCGCTTTGCGCGCGCTCGGACGCGAAGGCGGTGTGACGCGTTGGGTAACGGCACTCGGAAAACCTTTGCGAGGCGCGCTGACGGTCAGCAACACAAAAATTTTTGCCGGCGGCAGCGATGGACGCGCGTACGCTTTCGACAAGCGAACCGGTGGCGTGTTTTGGTCGATTCCCTTTCTGACGCCGTTCAATGGTCAGCCTGTGCTGAAAGATGGGCGCGTTTATTTCGGCAGCGAAGACGGAACACTGTTGGCGCTCGACGAAGCGACCGGCCGTCCGATCTGGCGTTATCGCACGAAAGGCGCGGTGCGTGGACCCGTTGCTGTTGCGGAAAACACAGTGTTCTTTGGTTCGGGTGATGGTTACGTCTACGCGGTCAGCGCTGACAGAGGACGATTGAAATGGCGTAAACGGACCGGTGCGGGTGTTGAAGCCGTAACACTCGCCGGCGACACGATTCTCGCAGCTTCGTTGGACAACTTTGCGTATCTCCTGAATTTAAAGGGCACGCAGCTTTGGAAAAAGCAGTTGCCCGGACGAATCTCCGCGCAACCGCTAACGGTTCAGGAAGCGGCGCTCTTTACACCGCTTTCGAGTTCCGCGGCTGTGGTGTTGGGGCTAAAAGACGGGAAACAAGTGAACTCGTTGCCGACTGGTGAGGAATTAACGAGCTCCGCGTCGCCAATCATGGTTGGCGACGCGGTGATCGTGACCACGGAGCATGGCCTATTGGCATTCGCCCGTCCTGCTGAGGCGAGTGCTAAGCCTAAGCCGTAAAGGGTGGCTGAAGCCGCCATTCATGCCCTTGTCTGTAGGTGGCTTCGCACTGCTAAAAAACCACCGGGAAAGGGCCGCTCCATGTGCCGTCGTCGGAGTTCATCGCGGTGTCGTTATTGCACCAGTAAAACAAAAGACTGCCGTAGCCGATCCCTGGACCAAAGGCAGAAGTTGACTCACCAGTTTCAGCCACTACCTCGAAGTTGTTTTGGTGCGCACCGAAATCTGACTGAATCATATGGACGGCAATTACGCGCGGGCCGCCAGGATCAATCGCACGATCCAATTGCCAGTTTCTCAAGCCGGAATCAGAATGCCAGTGGAGCAGCCCACCATTTACTGACGGCGCGAGTACTTCGTAGGTTCCGAACGAAGACTGCATGAACGCGGGGATACTTGAGGGAGCTATGTCCTCGGAACCGGACAGCGTCGCTTTGCGGGTCCAGTCCCAGGTTGCTCTATCGTCGCGCTCCCAGTGGCTGAGTTGCATGTCGCGGGTTGCAGTGCGTCCTGACGCTATGACTTCCAAATTACCATTACTCGACTGCAACATGCGTACAGACTGGGTTCCGGGCTCACCAAATATTGGCGCACGAGGATCCCACAATAACGGGGCGCGCCAATCGCAGGAGCGACTATTGTTATCTGCAAAGCGAAACTTGATCCCATTGCTCGTAGGGTAAGCCAATTCGAAGTTGCCTCGATTTCCGTAGTGGCTCTGGATCATTGCGGGTGCTCCCACACAATCATTGGCTCCAGGGATATCTACCGGCCCCATTCCCTGTACGAAGCATTTGACCTGCGTTCCCTGTACACATACGCCCCAGAAGCGGCCGTCGGTGCCTTGAAACCAGGACGGGTAAAGATAGGCCCTTTCACGGCTAAGATCGCTTAGGCTGGAATTGTGAAGGTTCGTGATTTGGCCCCGACTAGTCCAATTAAATGATCGGTCCCGCTGGTAACCCCAAAGATTACCTGTGGTCTCACTGAGCACAGTTCCAGTTCGATTACCTGTGGCGATCAGTTGCATGTTGCCGTCCACACTCTGGAACAAGGCACTGCTGCCCGGACGTGGCAGATCTATGATGTCCCTCCAGGTTGTGCGCGTAACCGAGACGTTCCAGCCACCGCTATTATCGGTGAGAAGATCGTCGTTGATATGAATGATCACCTCACCATCAACTTCAGCAGTGGCGGGCGGCAAAGCAGTGCTAGTGCTACCTCCTTGTCGCCAACGCCCATTACCGATGCGGAAGATAAGCGAGTGCCGGTTTAGCGCTCTAGCGGGAAAGCCGTCGCCCCTTGCTGGTTCGCGGCGTCCATCCGGACCAACCTCGCCATTGAGACCGCCAAGGTGAATCCGATCGCCTGCGGGAGCCGTCACTGTTACCTGGTCTCCTCTTCTGACGAATATCGTGCAAAATTGACCTTCCTTACCATTAATGCGGAAAGGTCCGTAAGTTTTACTGGACATGTTAGCTCCTGTTCCCTCATGTATTGAGGATGAGGCTGGAAGGACTGGAGAAGTTCCGCCAGCGTGGGTTTTAAAGCCTGGAACTGAACCGCTGACCCGTTGGTGAAGACAGTTCCAGAGGACGTAGATGGAGGTCACTATAGACCTACCCGTCCGTTGCGTTCAAGCTAGTGGGGTACGTTAATGGCCTGAAGAGCGGCCGACAGGGTTGGGTTCTATCTTCGCTTCGGCAGATTCACCGCGGCGCCAAAACACAGCCGCGACGCGCGCGATGAGTCCGTGCAGGATGTAAGTAACAACAATCGCCAGCAGCACGTACCGCGAGTACAGAAAGATCAACATTCCCACCGACAACGCGAGAATGATCGTCCGCATGCTGCGAACGCGCGTGCCGACAGTCTTAAAACTCGAAAAGCGCAACGTGCTCACCATCATCAAGCTCAAAAGCCCGACGAGCACCATCAACAGACCCGAATAGATCCGCGCGCGCTCCGGACCAAAATACGTGAGCGGCGGCGGCGAGAAGTGAACAAGCGCCGCAATCAACCCGCCCGCAACCGG
>DASUPR010000272.1:0-5670 GCA_036281015.1 Pyrinomonadaceae bacterium | reverse complement strand
TCGTTCGGTCGTGTCGTTTGAAACCGCGAGCGCCAGGGAAGCGCAGGACTTTCAACTCTTCTACACCATTTCCAAAGAAGACTTCGGTCTGACGTTGTTGACGCATCGCGAGCCCGGCAGAGACGGCTACTTCCTGCTGATGATCTCGCCGAAAGACGATTGGTCGGATCAGGAGTACTCGGCAAAAGACGTCGTGTTCGTGGTCGACACGTCGGGGTCGATGGCCGAGGAAGGCAAGATGGAGAAAGCGCGCTCGGCTTTGCTTTACGGCGTGCGCATTTTGCGGCCGCAGGATCGTTTCAACGTGATTTCGTTTGCGGGCGAAGAACGTTTGATGGAAGCGGGATTGATCCCCGCTGACGACAAGGGCCGCGCGCGCGGCGAGGCGTTCGTCAAAGGTTTGAAGCCGGTCGGTGGAACGAACATCAACGGATCGCTGCTGGCGTCGTTGGCCCAGTTTACCGAGGACAATCGCGAGCGTCCGACGATCATCGTCTTTATGACTGACGGTTTGCCGACAGTGGGAACAACCAACGTCACGCAGATTGTCGATAACGTGCGCAAGGCGAGC
Organism: Pyrinomonadaceae bacterium; assembly: GCA_036281015.1. GTDB lineage: Bacteria > Acidobacteriota > Blastocatellia > Pyrinomonadales > Pyrinomonadaceae > PSRF01. Next base: position 5,099 of record DASUPR010000272.1, on the reverse strand, counting down.
AAGCCCGGCGTGCGGTTGTTTACGTTCGGCGTCGGCTACGACGTCAACACTGCGCTGCTCGATAAACTGGCGGCCGAAAACGGCGGTTTGGCGGATTACATCGAGCCGAAGGAAGATCTCGAAGTGAAGGTCGGGAGTTTCTTCACGAAAGTGAACTATCCGGTGTTGACGAACCTGAAGCTCGACATGGGTGGCGCGCGAACGGACCTCGTGTATCCGCGCGCGATTCCCGATCTGTTTCGTGGTTCGCAAGTGACGCTGATTGGACGTTACACCGGCGATGCGAATCTCGAATCAGTGCGGCTGACGTTGAGCGGTCAATCAGGCAGCACAGCTCGCACCTATCACTACGACAATCTTGCTTTCCCGCTGCGCAGTGAGAACAACGACTACTTACCGCGCTTGTGGGCGACGCGCCGCGTGGGTTGGTTGATGGAGCAGGTGCGGAGCAACGGCGAGCAGAAGGAACTGCGTGATGAGATTGTCGATCTCGGAACCCGCTATGGAATCGTCACGCCTTACACGTCATACCTGGCGATCGATGGTGCAGAGGTGAGCCGGAACAACTTCTCAATTCCTCCGCAGCAACGAGGCGCTAACTTTGGTTATCTCGGTGGCCGTGCCAGGAAGGACGCGACGGCCACTGCTGGAGTTGCCGACGCTAACGCTCCGCCGCCCAGCGCAACCCCGGTGCCCCTCAACACAATGCCCCCCAACGCCCCGTCGACGGTCACTCTCAGCACCGGAATAGTGGCAGTGCAGGAAAGCAAACGTGCGCGCGAGCAGCAGGAAGCCGCAAAGCTGAAAGAGGAGACGCGAACCGACGCCGTGCAGCGTGTCGGGGGCAAGACGTTCTATCTGGTCGAGGGCGTATGGACCGACTCGGAGTTCAAAGCGGAGACTAAGCTTCCCGAAACCGCGTTGACCTTCGGTAGCGACGAATACTTCGCCGTGCTGAAGCAGCATCCGAAACTGGCGAGTTTCTTCTCGCTCGGCGAACGCGTGGTGGTCGTCTTTGAAGGACGCGTTTACCGCGTTTCCGGATCTGCGTAAAGGGCGCAATTTGTGGTAAGGTAAAAGCCACAAATGAACAGCCGAGCCCCAAGCTACGTCAGTATTTTCGCCGCGGTGTGTGTTCTGTTCACGATTGCGGGGTCCGCGAAAGCTCAAACGAGCTGGACCCCCATCAAGCTCAACACGGGCGGGAACGATCTCAACACCGTCTACTTCATCGATAGCAAACGCGGTTGGGTCGGCGGCGATGGCGGGTACCTCAGCCGCACGGACGACGGCGGACAAACCTGGATACGCCAGAACGTCAGCACGACTGCGGCTATCAACGACATCTACTTCCGCGACAAGGAAGCCGGTTTCTTCCTCGCCGGCAATTCAATCTTCATCACGCGTGACTACGGCTCAACGTGGAAACAGTCGAAGATCTTCTCGCCGGAAGAATTCGACGGCGCCGACATCGAGCTCTACAGCGTGCGTTTCTCGAGCAAGAAGAAAGGGTGGGTCGTCGGCTCAGTCAGCAAACGCGAGCGCGTCGTCGACAGCATCCTGGTTTACACGGACGACGGCGGAGACACGTGGCGGCGCCAGCGAGCACCGAGCCGGCTCGAGCTCATCCACATCGACTTCGTGAGCGACAAACGCGGCTGGATCGTCGGCGACGGCGGCACGATTCTTTTTACGCGTGATGGCGGCCAGAGCTGGACGAAACAGAACGCCAACATAAACGGCACGCTCTACCACGTAGATTTTCGCAATGATGATAAGGGTTGGGTGGTCGGCGAGCGCGGCGTGTTGTTGCGCACGACTGACGGCGGAGAAACGTGGGTCACGGCGCATACGAACGCAAAGGTGACGCTGCTCAGCGTGCAGTTTGTAAACGACGAAGACGGCTGGGCGATTGGCCGTGGCGGAACCATCCTGCGCACCAGCGACGAGGGACGAACCTGGACGACGCAGGAGTCAACAACGAAGCAAAACCTCTACTCGCTGCATTTCAACAAGAAAATCGGCTGGACGGTTGGCGGCGAGGGAATCATCCTGCGCTACGAGCGCGACTGAAAACCGCGGGCAAAACAAAACGCCCGGCATGGCCGACATACCGGGCGTAAATCACAGGAGGAACCGAGTGTTATGGTCGTCGCTATCCCTGCGGCGATCCGTTTAACCTCGGGCTTTTTGATGTGATGGTCGTTACACGGGTTGCTTTCACTCGTCCTTGCTCCCGGTGAACGCGAGCAACGGCGAGTTTTCCAGTTTCAGCGTGCCTTCCGTCTGGTCACCCTGAAAACGCGCGGACACTTCAGCCTCTACCTGGTGCCCGTCCATTTCCAAAAACGCGGTCTTCTGAAACGAATTATCGGTGAGATTCACCACGCCCAAATCCGCGTTACCCATCTCCGACAGGATCTTCGCGACGAGCGTTTCGCCTTCACGCGTGAGCGTGAGTGTGGCGGGGATGCTTTGCCCGAGCGGCGTCTCGACTTCGATCGACCACGATCCCGCAATGTCGGTGCTCGCCGGGGCGTCCAAAGATTTCCGCTTGCCGCTCGTGCTGTAGACCTCGACGTCTCCGACGTATGGCTTGATCTGTTCGAGCACGTTCGCGCCGTCGCCGACGATGATCACTGCCGCTTCGTCGGGTTTGATGTACTTCGTCGCGACTCTTTGAATGTCCGCGACAGTCACGGCCTGGACGCGATCGCGATAGTGCTCCAGGTAGTTGTCCGGCAGATTCAACATCTTGATCTGCACGAGCTGATCCGTGAGTCCTTCCTGCGTCTCGAGCCGGATCGGAAACACGCCGGTCAGATACGACTTCGCATCGCTGATCTCCTTATCGGAAACCAGGTCGGTGCGGATGCGGTTCAACTCGTAGAAGAACTCTTTCAGCGAATCGCCGGTGACGGGTGTTCGCACTTCAGCGGTCGCGCGGAAGGTACCGGCAGTTCTGCGCGCGTCGAGGTTCGTGTAAGCGCCGTAGGTGTAGCCCTTTTCTTCGCGCAGGTTCATGAACAGCCGCGAAGACGCATTAGCGCCGAGCACGGTGTGCATCAGCAGCATGGGAAAGTAATCGGGACTGGTGCGCAGGATTCCGCTGTTGGCGACAACGATATTTGACTGCGCCGAGCCGCGTCGATCCACGAGATACGCCGTGCGTTTGGTTCGTACCGGCGGCGCGGGGAAGTTAGTCACGAGGTTTGCGCCGCGTTCCCACGTCGAAAACAGCGACTCAATGCGCTTCACGATCTCTTCGTGCTTAACGTCGCCAACGACGATGAACACCGCGCTGTTCGGCACAAACTTCTCGCGGTGAAACCGCACGAACTCGTCGCGGGATGAACGATCGACAGACTCCGGCGTGGGCGCCACGACCGAATACGGGTGCTCGCCGAACATCACACGCGACACCATCTCGCTCGCCAAAAACGACGGCTGCGCGCGTTGTTGCCGCAAGCTTTCCTTCGTGTTTTGTTTCGCGAGTTCGACTTCGTTTTCCGGAAACGACGGCTGCAACACGATCTCGGCCATCAAGTCGAGGATCTGGTCGTTGAAAAAGTTCAGTGCGGAAGCAGCGACGATCGTGTAATCGGAATTCGCGCCAGCCGAAATACTCGCGCCCATGCGTGCGACCTCGTCGGCGATCTCGCGGCTCGTTCTGGATTCGGTTCCTTCCGGCAGTAGTCCGGCAAGCAGGTCTGTAAGACCCGGCAAGTCGGGCGGATCGAAAGCGCCGCCGACGCGAAAGGCCAGGCGGTAACTGACTAGCGGTAGGCGGTTGTCTTCGACAACGACGATCGTGAGCCCGTTGGGCAGCACGGTTTCGTGTGCTGCAAGAATAGTGATTGGTCTTGGTGGTAGCGGCGCGGGCGCCTGGCTACGAAAGGGTTCTGGTTGACTCATAGGTTGCGTCTGAACTAACCACCGACTTCGTCGGTGGGATTGTTTCTCTTGGCCCTTCTGTTAGGCCATATATGCACTGACCACCGACTTCGTCGGTGGGATGCTTAGGTCGTATATGCACTGACCACCGACTTCGTCGGTGGGATGTTCCTCTTACACGTGAACTGGTCCTGATTCCGTTGGTGGCTGTACGTCCGCGGGATCCTTTGGTTGTTCCGGCGTTGTTGCCGGTTTCAGAGGAGAGGCATCGGCATGCATCGGCGGCTCGGGCGCCGGCACTCCCGGAATTTGCGGCGCAGGCGACGCGGGCTGATGCGCGTCCGCGGGCGGCTGCGGTGAAGCGGCTGTCACTTCTTCAGCTTCCGCCGCGGGAGCCGGCACGATGTCCAGCACGACACGGTTTGGACTATCAAGATATTTCGCTGTCGCCCGTTTGATGTCCTCGGCGGTTACGTTCAGGTAGTGGTCCAATTCCGAATCCACCAGGCGCGGATCCGAATCGTAAAGCGCAAACTCCGCGAGCCGCTGCGCGCGATACATCGTCGACTGCCGGCCACGCACCGCGTCGTTGCACAGCGCGTTACGCAGTTTCTCCATCTCCGCTGCGGTTGGACCATCAGCCGCGATCCGCTTGATCTCGTCGAATATCTGGCTGCGAATCGTGGTCACTTCCTCGCCCGGTTTCGGCAACGCGAAGATGTAGAGCGCCGATGGACCACGGCGTTCATCGACGCCGCCTTCGATCGAGATGACCGATTCATCGCCCTTCACCAACTTCTGATAAAGCCGCGAACTGTCGCCTTCAAACAACAACGTGCCCGCGAGCGACAACGCGTAGAAGTCAGGCGTACGTCGCGCCGGAATTTTCCAACCCAGCACAAACGCCGGCGCGGGCGCGAGTGGATCGTGATACGTCTCTTCCGTTACCGCAACGTTTTCAGTTTCCGAAACGTCAACCGGAGGCGGCAACGGCTGCGACGGAATGGTGCCGAAGTACTTATGGGCCAACGCGCGCGCCTCTGCATTATCGAAGTCGCCGACGACCGACAGCACGGCATTGTTCGGCGCGTAGTAAATCCGGAAAAACTCGCGCAGGTCGTCGATTGTCGCGGCGTCGAGATCTTCCATCGAGCCGATCGTCGAGTGCGCATTTGCCGGGTTAGTGAAGATCAACTCGTTCATGA
>DASUPR010000271.1:0-3364 GCA_036281015.1 Pyrinomonadaceae bacterium | reverse complement strand
GAGCAAGGGCTTCTACAATAGGAACAACAACGGAATTACCAAACTGTCTATAAGCTTGTGTATCTGACACAGGTATCTTGAAGTCTGCTGGAAACCCCATCAATCGGGCGCACTCGCGTGGCGTTAACCGTCTTGGGTTTTTTCGCTTGCCCTGATGGATTAGGATCTCAGACCCGTCTTTATAGTATCGAGCGCTCAGCGTGCGTGCTACGTCTGCTCCCGTGAATAATCCATAGCCGAAACCGTTACCAGCTGCTTTATGTTTCTCCGCGTAATCTCTTAGATACTTCCAAAGATGATTAGTCAGCGTGTATTTCCGATCGACCTTTGCCTCGAGTATTGATTCCAAGGTTGGCCCTTGTTCAGGAAAGTCAGGGAACTCGAACCATCGATGCGGTTTGAACCCGATAAGATAAATCCGTTCACGATGCTGAGGGACGACAGCTTGGGCATCGATCACTTTGTGATAGACCTGGTAACCAAGAGTATCCGTAAGAATTCGGTAAATTGTCTTAAAAGTTCGGCCCTTGTCGTGGTTCCTAAGATGCTTAACGTTCTCAAGAAGGAAGGCGGCAGGCTTGTGGTAATCAAGGATATTCACGATCTGAAAAAACAGATTACCTTGCTTTTCATCCTCGAAGCCATGCTTTCTTCCCAAGCTTAGCTTCTTCGAAACTCCAGCAATGCTAAAGGGCTGGCAGGGAAACCCGGCACAGAGAATGTCATGCGGTGGAATGCTAGCAACGCCGATATCATGAATATTGGCTTCCGGTCGCTCTCCGAAGTTCGCCTCATAAGTCAATTGAGAGTATTTATCCCAGTCACAAGAAAACACGCATTCGGCGCCGGCTCGATCGAAGGCGAGTCTAAAACCCCCGATTCCGCAAAAGAGGTCTATAAATTTAAGCTTGTCAGATTTGGGAATGTTAGTCATAGACAATTAAGCGCTGAAAGCTGGCAGTTTTCTTAAGCCTTTATTAAGTGACTCGCGACAGCTTCTAAACGCGGTCATTCTACACGTACTTGACCTGACAAGGTCGAAGAACATCTCAGTGATTCCGAATAGTTCACGCGCACGGAGGCGTCGGGCACTCGGAATCGTGAATCGGTGCGGCGGTGGGGGTGTGGTCGCCGCCGTAGGTCGTGATTAGGACTACGGAACCAACGATAACCGCCGCGGCCACCAACATCCGCCACGTCAACGGTTCATTCGCGAAGAACCAGCCCAGGAACACTGCCACAACCGGATTCACGTAGGCATAGGTCGCCGCGCGCGCCGTCGTCACGTGACGTAGTAACCAACTGTATGCCGTAAAGCCAACCAGCGAACCAAACACCAGCAGGTATGCAAACGCGCCCAGCGAAACCCACGACGCCGCAGCCAGGTTGAGACGTTTGTAATCTCCCGTCACTAACGACAGCAACAAGAGCAAACTCCCGCCCGCCATCATTTGCATCCCCGCCGCCATCGACGTCGACGCCCCAATCGGACGGTGCGCCGCGTAAACCGATCCACCTGCCCACGCGAGCCCCGCCAAAAGCACCACGCCTGCACCGGCCAGACTCAACGCCGAAACCTCTTGCCCATTACTCAAGCCACCGCCACCAACCAGCATCGCCACACCGATGAGTCCGATCAAGACGCCGAGGAAGACACGCCAGTTAGGACGCCTGCGCGTTGCGGTCCAGTTCAACAGGACCACCCACAAAGGCTCCGTCGCGACCAGCAACGCCGCCAAACCCGACGCGATGTATTTCTCCGCCCACGTCACACCACCGTTGCCACACAGCAACAACAACGCGCCGATCACAAACGCACGCCGCCACTGCGCCAGCGATCCAACCGGCGCGCCGTGCAACTTCGCCCACGTAAACAGAATCGCGCCCGCAATGAAGAAGCGCGTGCCGGCCATCAGGAACCCCGGCAACGTCTCGATCGCGTAACGAATTCCGAGATAGGTGGAGCCCCAAAGTATGTAGACCGCCGCAAACGCAAGAATGATCCCGGCCCGCGACGCACGCGCGCCTGACGCCACAGTAGTGCTTGTCATATTCAGTTAGAAACGAAATGCACAGCTTACACATAAACGCGGCGTCTTGGCACGTCACATGCTCAATCCGCATCACCGGCGCGCAATCACCGCCGCCGGGCACGTTATTGAGGTGTTATGCCCTGCCGTCATAACGCACACCGGTTTGAATCGCCACAGGCAAGCGGTACTTGGTCCCCGATCTATCACGAGGAGAAACAAAGCATGCTCACTGACTCGCGTAAGGAAGCGCGACGAATTCTGATTGCCGACGACGATCCCATCATCCGCCACATGGTGACGCGGTTTGTGCAATTGGAAGGGTACCAGCCGGTGGTCGTTAACGACGGGGGCGCGGCGTATCGATTACTGAAAACCGACTCCAACTTTCGCGGCGCAATCTTCGACATGATGATGCCGCACCTCGAAGGCATCGAAGTGATGCGTTTCATGCGCACGGAAAAACGCCTCATGCGCATCCCGGTCATGATGATCACCTCGGAACCCGATCTGAAACTGATGGCGAACAGCTTTGCCGCCGGCGTCACCATCTTCCTGCCGAAGCCGTTCACCACGGACCAGTTTCAAAACACGTTCCGCCTGTTGCTCAACCATCACATGGAGAACTAATGACACTCACACACACAGAAACCCAAGCAGTCGATCTCGCCGTCCTGGCGACTTACGACGACGCACAGATGGAAGGCGAACCGGATTTTGTAGTCGAACTGATCGACATCTATCTCGACGAAGTGCCACGGCTGTTCGACACGCTTCGCAAGTCAATCGCCAACAAAGATCGCAACACGGCCAGACGCGCCGCACACAGCTTGCGCGGCAGCAGCGCAAATCTCGGCGTGCTGCAAATGGCGACGATTGCGGGTGAACTCGAGCATCTCGAGGACAACTACAGCACCGCCGCGCCAGAGTTGTTGCTGAGTTTGGAAAACGAATTTAAGCGCGCCAAAGAAATCCTGAACGCGGAGCGTCAGCGAAGATCGTCATGAGAATTCTGATCGCCGAGGATGATCCGATCTCGTGTCGGATCCTCACAGCCAATCTCACCAAGTGGGGCCACGAAGTCGTAGTCACGCGCAACGGCCGCGACGCGTGGAAAGCGTTGCACTCACAGGGCGCACCGTCGCTCGCGATTCTCGATCGCGTCATGCCGGATGTCGACGGCATCGAGATCTGCCGCCAACTGCGCGAGGAAAAAACCGACTCGCCGATCCACGTCATTCTCCTCACGTCGCTGAACCGTCGCGAAGATCTACTCGAAGGACTCGAAGCAGGCGCGGACGACTACCTCACGAAACCTCTCGACGCTCACGAAC
>DASUPR010000270.1:0-22566 GCA_036281015.1 Pyrinomonadaceae bacterium | reverse complement strand
GAACTTCGTCTCGAGGCTGGGGACGCTGGCGTGGTGGAAGTCGACGACGCCTTCTTTTATGAGAACCGGCGCGAAGCGGATTTCATTCTAACCAAGAGGCTCGAAGGCTTTCGCGTGCAGCGGATCGATCGCGCGGTGGTTGCGTTGGTGATCACGGTCGGGATGGTGGCCCTCGCGGCCACTGGAACCACGACTATGCTCAACGCGGCGCTGTTGGCGGCGATGGCGATGTTGTTGGGCGGCTGTTTGACGATCGATCGTTTGTGGCAGAGCGTCGATTGGCAAACGATCGTGGTGCTTGGCGCCGCTGTCGGTCTGGAGTCGGCGATCACCGGAACCGGTTTGGCACGCGAGACTGCAAACGTCTTCGCGGCGATTGGCGGCCGGAGTCCGATGATCGCGCTGGCGGCTGTCTACGTTGGAACAGTTCTTTTGACGAACGTGATCACGAATGCTGCATCGGCCGTGATGATGTTTTCCGTTGCGGTGTCGTTGGCGAACAGTCTTGGAGTCAGTTTTCTTCCTTTTGCGATGATCCTGATGAGTGGCGCTTCGTGCGCATTCATCAATCCCGCCGGCTTTCAAACCAATCTGATGGTCCAAAAACCTGGTGGCTATGATTTTGCGGATTTCGCACGCGTGGGAATTCCGCTGACCTTGATTGTTGGTGCGGTGGTGCTGTTGCTGGCGCCGCTTGTTTACGGTTTTTAGGAGGTTGATATGTCTACAGCAGGCGAGGCAGTTTCTCACGTGACGCATGTTGGATCGCCGTTAAGCAGCTTTGCACGAAAGCCGATGAATTGGTTGCTGTTGTTTATTCCGATCACGATCGGGCTCGAACATCTGGCCCACGTCTCTGCGCCGGTGCTGTTCTTCATGGCGGCGCTGGCGATCGTTCCGATTGCCGCGCAGATCGTCGGCGCCACCGAACAACTTGCCACGCGCACCGGCGATGCTGTCGGCGGTTTGCTGAACGCGACGTTTGGCAACGCGCCGGAATTGATCATCGCTTTTGTCGCGTTGAGGGCTGGTTATCTCGAGATGGTGCGGGCGTCGCTGGTGGGTGCGATACTCGCGAACTTGATGCTCGCGCTCGGCATTGCATTTCTGCTCGGCGGCCTTCGTTTTCACCAGCAGCGTTTCAATCCGACCGCGGCGCGCGCGTACAGCACGATGATGTTTTTGGCCGCCGTGAGCATGACCGTGCCGAGTGCTTTCAGCCGTGTGTTTGCGCCGAACGAAGTGATACGCCAGGAGCAATTCCTCAACATTGGAATCGCTGTACTGTTGCTGATCGCGTACGGCCTCTACATTCTGTTTTCACTACGAACGCACACGGCGGCGTTTGCCAGCGTCGACTCCGCACACGGAGGTCATCATGACGAACAGTGGTCCGTTGCCCGCGCGGTGATCACTTTGCTCGCGGCGTCAGCGTTCGCGGCCTGGATGAGTGAGATCCTCGTCGGCGCCGCGGAAGAGACAGGCAAGGCGTTGGGCATGTCGCAACTGTTCATCGGCATCGTGTTCGTCGCGATTGTCGGCGGCGCTGCCGAGAGCGGTTCGGCAATCGCGATGGCGCGCAAGAACAAGATGGACCTGGCGGTGGGGATCGCGGCAGGTAGTTGTATTCAGATCGCGTTGTTTGTCGCGCCGATACTCGTGCTCGCGAGTTATTTCGTCGCGCCGCAACCGTTGGAACTCGCCTTCGGCCGCGCCGAGATGGGTTCGTTGTTTATCGCCGTGATGATTGGCGCTTTGGTGAGTGGCGATGGAGAAGCAAACTGGTTCAAAGGCGTCCAGCTAATCACCGTCTACGCCATCATCGCACTCATGTTCTATCTGATGCCTCAACTAACCGGCTGATCGTCTTCAGAACGCCGAAGGCGTTAACTAATTCGAGCCCAGGGTTGGAGCTTGCGACAACGCTGGGAACTGTCAAATAAAAAGCTTTGTGAACGCTGAAAGCGTTGGCGAGTTCAGCCGCGACGACTTGCCAACACCTTCGGCGTTGGTCTTTCTCTCGCTTATTTGATCCCAGGGTTGAAGCAACCCGTGGGCTGAAACTAGCGAACGCCTTCGGCGTTCCCTGGAACACGGTGGCCCAGGTGTTGGCCTGTCAATACTGACAGTTATCGGCCTGCCGTGTCGCTCATAAACTCCAGCCTGACGCCCGACTAAAACAGGCTCGAAAGGAAGATGTTTATGAAGCGATTGGCAATGCCGGCGATTGTAATTCTCGTTTTTGCGACTACGGCTCTGGCGCAAGACGATTACAAGCGCTATGAATTTTTTGGCGGGTATTCCGCTTTGTTTGTTGACAACCTTGCGGGAGACACGGGAAGTCCGGCAGTTGACGACGTGCTGGGCGAGAAACAAACCCTGCGCGGTTTCAATCTTGCGGCTGGTTTCAACTTCCACAAGTACGTCGGTGCTAAATTTGATTACTCACTCCACATGCGTGAGGACAATTTCAGCCGTCCGGCGGGAAGCGGCACTGTAGACACGACGCTGCAAAACTTCCTCGGCGGCATCCAGATAAAAAACAATTCCCAGGATGGACCAACCTTCAAGCCGTTTGGACACGCTCTTTTCGGCGTCGCCGTGCACAAGGTTGACGTCGATAGTCCAAACTTACCAGCGGTCTTCGGCATCAGCGACTTTTCTACAAATGAGACGAGCTTTTCGATGGCCTTTGGCGGCGGGCTCGACATCAAGCTGAACGATCGCTTTGATCTCCGCGTCGTGCAAATCGATTGGAACATCATCAATCGCGGCGATCAGCAGACCGGAATCGTGCTCGCGCCGACTCCGTTTCAAACAGTTGGGCAACCGTTCGTCATACCGGGCACGCGTCAGGACAATTTGCGGTTGGGTGTCGGCATCGTCATCCATTAACGATCTTTCAACGCAGGGCCTCACCCCCTGTTTCCCCATAACGAGTGAGGCTTCATGAGTGCAACCAGATCGGCTTTAGACGAACTTAGTGCTTACGGAGTCGCCCGCGCGAGTGTCGCGGGCTCTCCGCTGAGCGAGGCTGAACTCCGCAAAACCCACGCGTTCTGGAGCGCGTGCAACTACCTCGCGTTCGACCTGGACATGATCTACGCCTTCGCGGCCGCGCACGATCATCACGCACGGTGAGGATCGCGCACGCAAAGCCTTCAGCGCGTTAATCACACAACGGTTTGGTGTGAAAACAGAATGTCCTGTCCTCGACGACGTAATTGAGATTTGATGGAGGAAGATATGTCGAACGCCATAAGTCTGACCGATGAAGAGGCTGTTAAAAAGGTCATCGTTGATTCAGTGCTTGGCCTCTGGGACGTGGTTAATAACCTGACGCGATTGAAGCCGTCGCATCGAGATCGCTATCGCGTGACTATATTCGGATCTGCGAGAGCCAAGCCCGGGACGATTGCTTACGAAGAAACGAAGCGAGTATCGAAGGCGTTGGCGGAGATGGGCTGCGACATCATCACCGGCGGCGGCCCGGGATTGATGCAGGCCGCGAACGAAGGTGTCGATCTCGCGGGCGAAGCAAAGTCGATGGGCATTCGCGTCGATCTACCGTTCGAACAGGAGGTCAATCCGTTTGTCGAGCTCGCGTACGAACACCGCACCTTCTTTACGCGCCTGCATCACTTCGTACTCGCGTCGGACGCATTCATCGTCGCGCCCGGCGGTATCGGCACCGTGCTGGAGACGATGATGATCTGGCAGTTGCTTCAGGTTCGTCACCTCGAGCAGACGCCGTTGATCATGGTGGGAAGGAGGTGGCCTGGTCTGGTCGAGTGGGTACGCGAGGCGATGCTTTCGTTTGAGACGCCGCTCATTAATCCGGAAGACGTGGACATTCCTTTTTGCGTGACAAATTCCGACGAGGCAATCGCGATCATTCGCCGCCACAAAGACGCACGAGCCGCGGCGCAAGTGGCTTAAGGATTTTGTGTTTTGTATCGTGGCCGTTCGATGCCCAGCTTGCGCATCTTCGAGCGCAGTGTGCTGGGATGAAGGTTCAGCAATTCCGCCGCGCCGCCAGGACCTTCGAGCTTCCAATGAACATTATTTAGAGTGCGCATTATCACGTTGTACTCGGTTTGTTCGAGTGTTTCCGTAGCCGGGACGGAGACGGCAAACGGATCAGCCGCGATGCTTTGTTGCTGAAGGTCCAACTGTAACGCCTGCGAATCGAGATCGTCGATGAGACGAAGTTTTGATCCCTGCGTAATGATCACCGCGCGTTCGAGCACGTTTCTCAATTCGCGCACGTTACCCGGCCACGGATAGTTTCGCAGTTTTGCCATCGTCTCTTGCGGAATGGCGTCGATAGTCTTGCCGAGCTTTTGACTCAACTGCTTCACGAGATGCGTGACGAGTACCGGTATGTCTTCCTTCCGCTCTCGCAACGGCGGCAGAGTGATCGGAAAAATGCTCAGGCGGTAATAAAGATCCGAACGAAAGACGCCTTTGCGAACAGCGTCCTCGAGATTGCGATTCGTGGCCGCGATCACGCGTACATCAACCTTTACCGTGTGACTCCCGCCGACCCGTTCAAACTCACCTTCTTCGAGCACGCGTAATAGTTTGGCCTGCAAGTCGAGCGGGAGCTCGCCGACTTCGTCAAGCAGCAGAGTGCCGCCGTTGGCAATCTCGAAACGCCCAATACGTTTCGAGTCGGCTCCAGTGAATGCCCCTTTCTCATGGCCGAATAACTCGCTCTCAATGAGTGTCGCCGGCAGTGCGGCACAATTCAGTTTGACTAACGGATGTTTGTGCCGGCCGCTCGACTGATGGATCGCGTGGGCCAGCAGTTCCTTGCCGGTTCCGGTCTCGCCAAAAATCGAAACAGTAGTGTTGAGGGGGGCGACCTGTTCCGCCTGATGCAGGACGCGTCTGAGCGCCTCACTCCGGCCGATAATCTGGCCGAAGTTGCTGGCGACGCGAATCTCTTCCTGCAGGTAGATGTTCTCTTCGTGGAGTTGATTCTTTAATCTCTGAACTTCCTCGAGCGCGGTCTTTAACGACGCCTGGCTTGCGTGCAACGCTGCTTCGCGGCGTTGCAAATCAGCGCGCGCCTGCGCCTGTTCCAACTCCCACGGAAGTTGATATATATAACCGGGACGTTTTACGAGACAACTCGAAGCGCCGAGCTTGAGCCCCTGTCGCGCCAGCTCTTCTTCGCCTTCATTACAAACCAGCACGATCGGAGTCTCTTGTTTGTCTCTCAAACTCAATTCCCGCAAGACCTGAAGGGCGCTTGGTTCCGCCACGTGGTAGTCCATCAGTACCACGTCGTAGCCGCTGGCGCCGTCGCTCAAACGCCAAAGCATTTCGGACACAGCCGTGACGATTTCCAGTTGAATATGATCGGCGTGTACCGCGAAGTGGCGGCGAGTCGTTTCGATGTCCAACGGGTTGTCTTCCAGGTAGAGAACTTTCAGCGGGTGTTCACGGCGCGCCGCGTCGGCACGGTAGTGATTGAACGCACTTTCGAGTATGACCGGAAGCTTGTCGAGATATGCCTTACGTTTGACCACGTAATCGTCGGCGCGGGCTTTCAACGCGGCAACTGCGGTCTCTTCGTCGCCGACGCCGGTGACGATCACGACCGCAAGCGGCAATGAGTTTTCGCGTATGTGGTTCAACAGCGACAGGCCATCGCCATCGCGCAAGTGCATGTCTGTGAGCACGAGGTCGAGCGGTTCTGAATCAAGACGTTGCAAACGCTCCAGCGCTTCCGCGATGTTGGATACAGTCTCGAGTTTGAGATTAGGCGCAGTTCTCGCTAACGTGTGGCGCGTGAGGTCCGCATCGCGGGGATCGTCTTCGACGTAAAGGATATTCATTTTGGAAATTCCAAATAAAAAGTCGCGCCGTTGCCCGGCTCGCTTTCGGCCCATGCTCTTCCACCCATGCGTTCCATGGCCTTGCGCACAATCGCCAATCCAACGCCCGTACCCGGATAGTCCTCGGATCCATTGAGTCGTTGAAAAATGTCGAAGATGCGATCGTGATACTTCATGTCGAAGCCGATCCCGTTATCGCGCACCCATAACACACAGCTCTCGCTATCTTCCTTTGAGCCGACTTCAATACGTGGCTGGGTGACCTTCCGGGTGAACTTGATCGCATTGTCGAGATAATTGCGCACCGCCTGAGCGAGCCCGCTCAGGTCGGCAATAACAATCGCGCCATTCACGTTCACGACAAACTCAATCGGATGCTCCGTAGCTTCGCGCCGCTTTTCTTCCACTAACGAATTGATGACCGGCGCTAACTCGACGCGATCAGTTTTCAACTCGCGGCGTTCGAGCCGCGAGTAAGCCAATAGATCGTCTATCAACTGGTTCATCTCATCAGTTGAACCCTGAATCTTTTCCAAAAAGGTTCGCCCTTCGCCGTCCAACTGTTGGGCGTAGTCTTCGAGCAGGAGGCCGGTGTAACCGTCAATACCACGAAGCGGCGCCTTTAAATCGTGAGCGACGGAGTACGCAAAGGTCTCCAGTTCGTGAGTCTTGGCGTTCAAGGCATTAGTGCGGGCCTCGATACGCGTTTCCAGTTCGGCGTTAAGTCGATCGAGAGCTTCTTTAGCTCGCCGGCGCCGGCGGCGTTCCAGCAAAAGGGCCGTGATGATGACGGTTTCCAGAATTAAAAGCGCGCCTATCAAAATAATCCGCCATCTGTATTGCTCCCAAATAGTGAACTCTTTGAAAAGAACGACACTGCCATTTGGCAGATTGCTCTCGGAGATTCCCCAGCGTTTCAATTCGCGCCAATCAAACATCGGAACGGATGAAGCGCTGTCCACCGGAATGTCTGACGCGCGCGTGCGGTTGAAGATTCGGCGTACGAGTTCCGCGGCTTCGAGACCATTGCGTTCCGAATCCTGAACGTAACCGCCGACAATTCCGTAGCCAACGTTACGGCTGCCCATCCCGTAAATGGGGACGGATGCGTTTCGGCTGATTTGCTCGAGGATTTGAAAAGTGTGCAGCGCCTTTTCCGATTCAACCGCCGAGCGCTGCCAAACGTAAAGAACGATCGACCGCTGCGGCAGCGCTTTCACCCGGTTTACTAAATCACTCACCGGATGGTCCGTGAGATAAGTTATACGAACCTTCTTCTCGTAACCCGCAAGTTCTTCACGAGCGGCCATTTCGAATCTCTTGTCGCGCTCAGGCGTCCCGCTAATCACATAAAGTTCCTGAGTTTCAGGTTGTAGTTTGAGTGCCAGATCCACGGTCTTACGATGAGTGTTAGCCCGGATGATTCCGGTTAGACCGGGACCAGCCGCTAGCACTTCCGGAGGGGGCCGCCGGACGGCGACAAATACTATTGGACTATTTGAAAAGAGATCGGAACGGTAGCGCAGGAGAAATTCGAGTGCGGGATCCGGCGTAGCGACTACTGCATCGATCTTTTGTGCCGCATACTTTTCACGCAGGTAGTCGCGCAGTAGTTCCGCCTGATGCTCGCCGGGAAAGCGGGTCGTGTCGAGGTATTCACTATAAATCTCCCATTGGTTCGACGGCTCTGAGCGCATGCCCGCTTGAAACCCCTGATCGAAACTGATGTTGCCGGCGAAATCCTTGGTGTCCCAGTAGAGAACCAGGACCTTCTTCGTCACTCCGGCATCCTGACTCCTCACGACGGGCGCCAGGTTCATAACGAACAGGCACACCGCCACTGGGCCACCGATCTGTAACAGGCGCCTGAGAGATCGCCTGGACCAACCCCAGCTCATTTTAACAACCCCAATTAGAACCCGACTTTCAAAGCAAATTGGATCTGGCGCGACGAACCACTCTCCCCAGTCGGAAAACGCGTGCTGGTCATTCGCCCGAACAGAGGAGAACCGACCGTATTGCCAGGTCTGCCAAAGTTAGCGTGATTAAAGACGTCAAAGACTTCGGCCCGAAACTGAAGCCGTACGTCCTCACCTATCGTCGTATTTTTGATCAGCGAGACATCGGTGTTGTTGAAACTCGGACCAACGATCACGTTTCGGCCCAGGTTTCCAAACTGCGGCACTGCCGTGAATACTGATATGTCGAACCACCCGTCTACTTCGCCGAACACTGTCACTGGTCCATCGACGTCAGGACGAAGCGTGTTTGAGACGCCGTTGACCGTGCTGTTTGTGGTTACGATGTTAACCGGATTGCCGCTCTGCGACTGCACGATCACCGTGAGTTGCCAGCCGGAAACAAATTGATTGCCGTCAAACGGTAGTTCGTAAATAGAGCTGAGTACGAAGCGATGCCGGGCGTCGAAATCAGAGACTCCGCGTTCGCCCGGTAAGTCGTAGCTGTTTTGTACGAGAATTCCGCCGGTGCTGAACGACGTGTAGTCGATCGACTTGGACCAGGTGTAGGACGCGTCAAACTGCCAGCCGTTGGCTAAGCGCCGCGTCGCGGTCAATAACAGCGCGTTGTAACTCGAATTGCCTGAGCTTCCGACTTCAGTGATGTTGCCCAGCACGGCGCCCGGCAGAATCGGGCTCGTTTCGGAGAGTGCAGGGAACGGGCGCACACCGTTTATAGGTTGATTGATATTGCGGCGCGTGATCAGGTGCGTGCCTTTCGAACCGAGATAGCCGAGCATCACTGCGGTGTTGAAGAATTGCCGTTGCACGTTGAAGTTCCACGACTGCACGTACGCGTTTTCGAAATTTTGGTCTATAGACAACGGCGCGAGACCGGCCGGACCAGCCAGCTCGATCGCGTTGTCGAGTGGGATCGCGCCGCTGACGGTTAACGGGATCGCGAGTGGCGGATTCCCACTGAGCGGTGTCACGATGCTGGTCATCGGTTGATCGACATACACACCGTACGCGCCTCGCAAAACCGTTCCATCTCCGGACCGCCAGGCGAAGCCGACACGAGGCTGGAAATTGTTATTGTTTTCCTTGTAGACCTGATCGAGATCGGTGCCGACGCGAAGCAGTGAGTTTGTCTCATCGTCGAAGACGATGAAGCGGTCGTAGCGTTCGCTCGGTGTCATGTTCCATTCGTAACGCACACCGAGCTCCAGGTTCAGACGCGGACTCACCCGATAACTATCCTGAGCGAAGAATCCGAGCGCGCCTTGCGCAATACTGCTCGACTGGTTGCCGAGCGTGACGGAAAAAGAGTTTGCCGTGCCGGTTACAAACGCGGCGATGCTGGGAAAGTTGAACGAACCCGTTCCTTGACGGAAGTTGTTGTTCAGAAATTGCCGGTACTCCCCGCCGAGTCTTAATGAATGCCGGCCCACGACCCAGCTCAGCGTGTTCGCCGCGACAAACGTCGTATCGCCTCGACCGGAGGGTTGATTGGCTGGCCCACCAAAATTGAGACTCCCGCCCGCGATACTGATTTGCGGCAGGCCAATAGGTTGGTTGATTCCATTCTCGATGCCGAAGTCTGCCGGATTGAGTTGGGCCAACGGGGTGCTGGTTGCCGAAAAGCGATTAAAGCCGAGGCGCAGCTCGTTGACCATCGACTGGTTGAACGTGTGCGTTTCGTTGAAAGTGAAGATCTGGCGCAAGGCCCGAGTGTTGTGCCCAAATCCCGGGATCGTGTTGCCAAGGCGATTGGGTTCGCTCCACTCGGAATCCTGAATGGCATAATAACCATGAATGCGATCACGCTCGCTCAGGTTGTAGTTGATGTCGGCGGTCCACTGATCGACGTTGACGGGTGCGCTCGCTGAACTGACAAACCGTGAAATGCCGGACGAGTCGACGAAATTGGCGCGCGGAATCAACGCAACTAATCTCGTGACTACGGGATCGGTCACGAGCGCGCGTTGAGCATCGTTGAGAACGACGCTATTGAGATCCAGTCCCTGACGCTGTCGCAGACCCTCATACGAGACAAAGAAAAACAGTTTGTCGCGCAGGATTGGACCACCGATGTTGCCGCCAAACTGATTGCGCTTGAAAGGCGCTGGTTCGTCGGAGGTCAGTTCGAAGAAGTTGCGTGCATCGAGCGCGTCGTTGCGGAAGAATTCAAACAGCTCACCATGAAAGTCGTTTGCGCCGGAACGCGTCGCGATGTTGACGACCGCGCCGGAGCTTTCACCGTATTCAGCGCTGAACGTCGAGTTCTCGGCCTTGAACTCCTGAATCGTGTTGATAGACGGTTGAAAACTTATTGAGCTGAACGTGAGGTTGTTCAGAGTGATACCGTTGATCTGGTAGTTAACCGTCTCTTCACGATTGCCGGCGGTGTTGAAAGCGAGCGAGCCGAGACCACGCATCGGCGCGGCGGAGAAAGCGCCTTGAGGCGGCGTCACCGAGGCAGGCACGAGCAGCGCGAGGTCGAGAAAGTATCGGCCATTGAGCGGGATGTTCTGCACGGTGTGCCTATCGATTACATGGCCCATGGCAGTAGCACGATCGATAGATTCGTTCGCGGAAACGACCGTTACTTGTTCTGCGATGTCTCCAGGGTCGAGTTGAAAGTCTTGTGTAATTCTTCGGCCCACTTCAACGGTCAGTTTTTCGATTAACTGTTTCTTGAATCCGGCGGCACTGGCAGTCACTACATATTCGCCGACCGGCAATGCCGCTAAGGTGTAGCGGCCGCTCGTGTCGGAGGTGGTTACACGTTCCAAAGCGATTGCAGCATTCCTTGCTGTGATCGTCACGCCGGGAACAACAGCACCGTTGCGATCGACGACGAGTCCTTCAATAACTGCGTTTGATTGAGCTGAGACTGGAGTGGCGGCTCCGCTAAGCAGAGCTATAGCGAGCGCGAAGACAAAGCCAAGGGATAGGGGCAACCACCAGCGCATCGGGGAGAAACTTTCGCGAGGGCCGTTATAAAACGCCAGTTAGTCTGCGATTGCTGCTGCAACTATAGTTAAAAACGATCGCGCACACTTGCGATAGAAATCACAGCCGTGCACTTAACAGTCAGGGGGCTAACGAGTCAGAAGTCGGGGGCGGTCCGATAAATTAAAAATCCAGTGCGCGCATTATAGAGACAATGTTCGAGTGCTCATATCCGTAATTCTACGGAGTACGCTAGTTGTGCCAGTCCATCATTCTCTTTCGTTGCACCAGGGCAAAGCGGGCCATCACGTTTCCGCTTGCATAGTCAGGACTGAAACTCACGACGTCATGCGATCCGCCAAACCGCTTATCGCCACCTGCGAGAGCTTGCAGCTTGCCGCCTTCGAGCACCCGGTAACCGTCGAAGTGGGTCCACATTTCTCTTTGTCCCCAGCCACGTTGTGGCCCGAGATGGGTGTAAAGATCTGCGGGGATGAGGGTTAGGCGGAAGAGTTCCCGGTCGAGTTGGAGCTCATCAAGAACTTCATGACCGTGTTCCAGCAGTGCATCTTCCAATTCGGTCCGCGAGAGACCCCAGCGTGTGTTCAGTTTGAGTTTATTCAACAGCCCTGAAGGCTTATCGGTTTTAGTCTCTGGTTCCGGAAAGTCCTCGAGCAATAAGTCTTCGGCAACGAGGCAAACGCGGTAACGCGTGCCGCACGAATTGATGAACGGATTCAACAAGTAGAAATCGATGGCTTCTCTCGCGCCTTCGGGCGTGTCGGCAGGAAAAGTCAGCCGTGAAATCTTTTCCTTCGACCACTTTTTGACTTCGTCCTTGCGGAAGGACGGCTGCCAGCCGTGCGGGAGCAGGTAAGCAAACTGGCGGCGCGATTGTGTTCGGACCGGCGTTAGGCCAAGTTCACGCGCGGCCGCGAGCGTTTGCTCGGTGAAGTCGTAAAGCAGATCGTCGCCGAGATCGGTTACGGCCGCTGTAGGGTTTGAATCAATCGTTTCTCCCTGCTTCTGGTTGGCGCCAGGCTGCTGATTGAAACTCGCGAGGATCTGGTCGAGCTTGGAGAGATCGCCCGCGTCGAGAGCGCCGAGAGCTGCTTGTTGCAGTTGTCCGGCATCCACGCGCCCCTCTTTCGGCTTCTCGGTAACGTCCGTGATGATCGAGAGTTGCTTGAAGTTCGAAGCACGGCGTGCATAGAAATCTTTCTTCTGCGGATCGTTGCGTTCGAGTTTGAGCAGAAGGCTGAGTGCATCGGCGCGAAGGCTCAGTAAGTTTTCTGTGGGAACGCCAACGAGAACATTTAATCCTGAAGAGAAGACGTCGATCGAAACGTCGGCAGCGTGTTCGTAGATCGCTTCCGCGACTTTCGCGAATTGCGCTTTTCCTTCGATCGCGGTTCGCACGTCACGCAAACGCGTAGTTAGATCGGTACATCGTTTCCAGTCACCGCGTTCCACTCCGGCACGCAGTTGTTGTTCGAGCCAGGGAAGCTGAGCAGTGTTCTCCTGCAGGCGAAGATAGCTGCCGCGGCTGAACACCGGCGCCAGCAGGGTTCGTGCTCTTTGTAGATAAAGGTCCCGGAACAGCGTGTCGAGCTTGCCCATTTCGACCAACTGCTCGACCACCGTGAGTGTGTTGTTTTTCGACGATGGCATTGCTTTACTCATGACTTTTCCTCCTTGATGACTTACGTCGTCACCGCGACAAGCTCACTTTGCGCCGCTTCATCTTTCAGCGCGCCTATAATATTTTTTCGCTTGAGCACGACCGCCGTGAGATCGTCGTTCTGTTCCGTGCCTTTGGAAAAATCCTTGACCGCTGCATACAGCCGCGTGATGACTTCTTCCGCGGGACAGTCGCGCGCCTGGCGAATCGTGTCTTTCAGTCTTTCCAGTCCGAACTCTTCGTTTTCCGGGTTTTGCCATTCATAAAATCCGTCGGTGACGAGAACGAGCATGTCGCCCGCGTTCAGGCACCTGACGCTGGAGTCTTCGTAAGGCATGCCGGCGATCATTCCGAGCGGGATTCCCTGTGCGTCGAAGTTTTCCAGGTTGTTTGTCGCGCGGCGGTAACAAAGGATTGGTCCATGACCGGCCGAGAGCACTTTCACTTCGCCGTTGTCCGGATTGAGAAAGGCGACGGCGAAGGTGACAAAGCGATCGTCGGCGAGATCGTTGGCGAGCAAACTGTTGAGGCGTCCGAGAACCCGGTCGTGTCCATTTGTCAGGAAAGTTGCCCTGGCGTAAGCGCGGCAGAGCGTGCTCACGAGCGCCGGGCCGATTCCGTGGCCCGTGGCGTCGCCAACGCTGATCGCGAGTTGTCCATCGGGTAAGACTTGCCAGTCGAAGTAGTCGCCGCCTGTTTGGTTGGCCGGCCTGTTCCATCCGGCAATCTCGAAGTGGTCCAACTGCGGCGAACTCGTCGGCAGCAGGTCCAACTGAATCGACCGGGCGATGTCGATGTCGTGATTGATGCGGTCCAACTCGTTTTGCAATCTGGCTTCGCGCAATGCCGCTCTGACGTATCCGCGTACCTGATCGGCGACGAAGGCCGCGATGATGCCTGCCGCAAAAATGAGCACCGCATAAACGACGTAGACCGGGAAGGGAAACGCTTCTGCAGCGGCAGGCGGATCGGATCTGAATTGTACCAACATGGCAACGAAGAGATAGCCAAGCGCGGACAGGAGACCGGTCAGAAACGTAAGACTCGGACGCAGTCGTAGTGTAGAGAGAGTTATAAACAGGAAGTATACGACGATCGCAGGCGCGACCAGCACCTGGTAAGGCGTCATCCACTGCGCCAGCAACAGCACCATGAGCGCGACCGTCGGCAGTTGGCTTTCGATCAGAACGTTGAAAACCCATAGCTCGGGTAAGACAGCCGCATCGTCGCGAAGCGCGCTCCTGACTGCGCGCAACATCACCGCTTCATGCGCAATCACCAGCGCCAGAACAACAGCCTGAGCGGCCAGGAGCATGTAGCTCTGCGTCGCAATTCCGCGAATGACGGTGAACAGCAGGATCGCGCCCACCACGCAGAGCAAAGCGACGATTCGATATGATTCACTTTTTAGTGAAGCTCTCTCAAACGCTCTCGACTGCAGCAGGTCGTCTTCTTTTTTTGCGCTTTCTCGCGGCATTGCGAATCCAGGTTTCTGCGGCGTTACTGCCAGCCACCGCCGAGTGCGCGGTACAGTTGCACGACTGACAACAACTCGTCGCGCCGCGCCAGCGCCAAACTTCGTTCGGCTTCAAACAGCTCACGATCCGCGTCGAGCGCATCCAGCAAGGTTGCCACGCCACCGGTGTAACGTAAGTAGGAAAGACGGGAACGGTCGCGCAAGGTCTCGACGAGCAGCGCGCGTTGTGTGCGCACCTCTTTGACCTTTTGATACGCAATCAACGAATCCGAAACTTCGCGAAACGCAGACTGCACGGTCTTCTGATAATCGACGACGAAGAAATCACGCTGCGCCTGAGTGAAACGCACATTTGATTTCAAACGGCCGCCCGTGAAGATCGGTTGCGTCACGGTTCCCGCCAGCGTCCAGATATTTCTGCTGCCGCTGAAAAGACTTGTCAGTTGTCCACTCTCGTAACCAAGAAAAGAAGTGAGCGAGATCCGCGGGAAGAATTCTTTCTTCGCCACGTCGATCCGAAGGTTGGCAGCCGCCAAAGTGTTCTCGGCCGCGCGTATGTCGGGACGGCGTTCGAGCAAGTCTGACGGTAAACCGGCAGGAACCGTTGGAGGCAGTTGATCCTCAGTTAAACTGAGTCCTCTTTCAATTGCTGACGGATTCCTGCCGGTGAGATAACTGAGAAAATTTTCCGTTTGTTGGATTGACTGTTCGAGCGCAGGTATCACTTCCCGCGCGTCGTAAACAAGTTCCTCCGCCTGGCGCACTTCGAGCATCGTCGAGACGCCACGCTGTTGCCGCATCGTGATAAGACGCAGCGATTCTTCGCGCGAGACGAGTGTGCGGCGCGAAATGTCGAGCTCGAAATCAAGCTCACGCAAACTGAAATAAGCCGTGGCAACGTCGCTGATGAGCGTGGTGACGACGAATCTATGCGCCTCTTCGGTCGCCATCAGATCGGCGCGCGCAGCCGCGGTCTGTTTTCGGAGCCGTCCCCAGACATCGATCTCAAACGTCAGCAGGTTCAGCAGGATGCTGCCGAAATATCGATCGCGTTTGGCCGGCGCCGGCAGATCAAACTGGCCACCGCGCGAAATGCGTTGATTCACGACATCACCGCTGGCGGTGATCGTGGGAAACTGTTCCGAACGTGTGATACCGAGATTCGCGCGCGCCGCATCAATGTTTGCGATTGCCTGGCGCAGATCGTAGTTGTTGCTTAGCGCATCACGAAGCAGGTCCTGCAGCTTTTGATCTTTGAAGATCTCGAACCACTTCAGATCGGCAAGCGATTGCGCACTCGGCTGCGCCGCGAGATCGGCGCGGAAGACACTCGGCGTCTGCACCTGCGGTTTTTGTGATGTTTGTGCCGGGACGCCTGCTTGGGCCATACACGTAACTACAAGCGCCACAACTATTCGCTTCATCAGTGGTCACCTCCAGCTTCGGCGGTCGCCGGCACCGCATGGGGCGGCGGGGCCACCTTCTTCTGTTTGCGCCGGCCCAGTCCTTCAATGAAGGTGAAGTTTCCCGGAATGATGAAGACCCCTAAGGCAGTGGCCACGAGCATGCCAAAGAACACACCAACGCCCATCACATTCTGTGCTCCGGCGCCCGCGCCACTCGCCTTCATAAGGGGAACCACGCCGAGAATAAATGCAAAAGCCGTCATCAGAATCGGGCGGAAGCGCAACCGCGCCGATGTGAGCGCGGCGTCTTCCAGCGATAAGCCTTCTTCGTGTTTGGCCTTCGCAAACTCCACGATCAGGATCGCGTTCTTCGCCGCGAGGCCGATGAGCATCACCAGTCCGATCTGCACGTAGACGTTGTTGTCGTAACCAAAAAACCAAACGCCCGCCAACGCGCCGAGGGCAACCAGCGGCGATCCCAACAGCACCGCCCACGGCAAGCGCCAACTCTCGTACATGGCCGCGAGCAGAAGGAAGACACAGATGATCGCGAGGATGAACGTGGGCGCGGGCGGCGGCGCGATCTTCTCCTGATACGACAGCGACGAATACGCGAAACCCATTTCCTTCGGCATCGTCTGCGCGAAAACTTCTTCGAGCGCAGCGAGTGCCTGACCTGACGTGTAACCGGGCGCCGGAGAGCCTTGCAGTTCCACCGAGCGCAAGAGATTGAAACGTGTCGTCAGTTCAGAACCCGAGATGTCGTTGATCGTCACAAGTGTCGAAAGCGGGACCATCGAATTCGTGGTTCTCGAACGCACGTAGATCCTTCCGATGTCACTCGACTTCAATCTATCCGCCGACTCCGCTTGAACGTAGACACGGTACAAGCGACCGAAACGATTGAAGTCGTTCACAAACGCGCCGCCCATCGCGGTAGACATCGTTTGGAAGACTTCGTTAACCGGAACGCCGAGCGTTCGCGCTTTCTCGCGATCGAGTTCGACTTTGACTTGCGGATAATTCGGATCGAATGACGTGAACAGGTTGCCGAGTTCGGGCCGTTGGCGTCCAGCAGCGATAAACGAGCGGGCCTGATCGCCGAGCTGTTCGACGGTCATGGTGCCGCTGCGATCCTGGACCAGGAAGTTGAAACCTGAGGCGGCGCCGAATCCGCTGAGTGTGGGAATGTTGAACGGAAAAATCACGCCTTCAGGAATCGCGGCAAACTGTTTTTGCAGTCCCGCCATGATGCCTTTCACGTGCAAAGCTTCGCCGTGACGCTCTTCCCACGGTTTCAGACGCGCGAAGATCGATCCGTAGTTTGGCTGGTACGTATTGGTGACCACGCCATAACCACCGACAGTCTGATACGACTCGACGCCTTCAGTCTTGGCAAGTATCTCTTCAACCTTCTTCAGCACTTCGCCGGTGCGCGCGAGCGACGCTCCGGGCGGCAACTGCACGTTCACACCAAAGATGCCCTGGTCTTCATCCGGAATGAACCCGGCAGGAATGGCCCGCGCAAACACTGTGGCGCCGAGCACGACCACGGCGACGATGCCGATCGTTATGATTCCGCGCCGCACGAGGAGTCGCGAGACATGAACATAGCCATTCGTCGTCACGTCGAATACTTTGTTGAAGCCGCGGAAGAACGCGCCGAGCGGTCCACGCATCGGCTTGGGTTCGCGCAACAACATCGCGCAGAGCGCCGGTGTCAACGAGAGTGCGTTGAAGGCCGACAGCAACACCGAGATCGCGATCGTCAATGCAAACTGCTTGTACATGCTGCCGACGAGACCGCCGAGCAGCGCCACCGGAACAAACACCGCCGAAAGAATCAAAGCAATACCGATGACGGGCGCAGACACCTCGGACATAGCTTTGATCGTCGCCTCTTTCGGAGATAGACCATGCTCGAGGTGATGTATTACTGCTTCAACCACCACGATGGCGTCGTCAACTACGATGCCGATCGCCAGCACCAGGCCAAACATCGAGAGCGTGTTTATGGAAAAGCCAAGCAACGGAAAGAAGATGAACGTGCCGACGAGCGAGATCGGAATCGTGAGCAACGGAATGATCGTGGCCCTGAGGTTCTGCAAGAAGATGAAGACGACGATGGTAACGAGAATAAGTGCTTCGACGAATGTTTTAAGAATTTCGTGAATGGAAGCTTCGACCGCCGGAGTCGTGTCGTAAACGATCGTGTAGTCCATGTTCGGCGGAAAAAGCGTCTTCGCATGCTCCATCGTCTCGTAGATTGTTTCCGCGGCCTGGAGTTGGTTGGCGCCGGGCAGAAGGTAAACGGCCATCGCGCCGCTCGGCTTGCCGTTGAGCCTGCCGAAGGAGTTGTAATCCTGAGAGCCCATCTCGGCTCGCCCGACGTCTTTGACGCGAACTACAGCGCCGGTTTCGGTTTGGCGAATGATGATGTTCTCAAACTCTTCGGGCGTGATGAGCCGGCCGGGTGCGCTCAGAGTTTCAGTGAACTCCTGGTCCACCGGTGTCGGCGCACCTCCTATTTTGCCGGCGGGAGCTTGCAGGTTCTGTTCTTTAATCGCGGAGATGACATCCGCGGGTGTTAGACCAAGCTTTGCGAGTCGATCCGGTTTGAACCAGACGCGCATGCCGTAGTCCGTGCCGCCGAAGAGATCGACCTGCGCGATGCCCGGAATGCGCAGGATCTGATCGCGCAGATTGATGCCGCAGTAGTTGATCAGAAAATTGGCGTCGTAGGTGTCGCTCGGCGAGAAGAGCGAGATCACCATCAGGATGCTCGGGCTTTGTTTTTTGACAGTCACGCCCTGCTGGTTGACTTCGGCGGGGAGCCGAGCGGCGGCCGTGGAAACACGATTCTGGGTGAGGACGTTCGCGGTGTCCTGGTCGGTGCCCACTTCAAAATTGACGTCGAGCAGCATGCGGCCGTCGCTGGTGTTCGACGACTTCATGTAGATCATGCGATCGACGCCGTTGACTTCCTGTTCGATGGGAGTGGCGACCGATTGTTCGACGGCTTCAGCGGAAGCGCCCGGATAAGTCGCAGTGGCGCGGATGTTGGGCGGCGCCAGAAACGGATACTGTTCGATCGAAAGTCCGCGAATGACCACGACGCCGATCAACAGAGTCATGATCGAAATCACGATGGCCACGATGGGCCGGCCGATGAAAAAATTTGACATGAGTTGTCAGCCCCCCGAGGTCGTCGTTGAGACACCTGCGATCGACGGATTTACCTGGCTGCCGGGTCGAACCTTTTGCATACCCTCGACGATGACGCGCTCGCCCGCGGTGAGGCCGTCAATTACGACGACGTCTTTGTCCACCTTGTCGCCAACCCTGATGCTGCGTACCGCGACCTTGTTCGCCTGGTCCACCACCATGACGGTCTTCGTTCCCTGCATCTCCTGAATGGCGCGTTGCGGAACGAGGATCGCGTTCTCTCTTTGCGCCACTGCCACGCGCACGCGAGCAAACTGGCCGGGCCGCAGGTAGCTTCCCGGGTTAGGGAAGGCGGCTTCCACTTTCATCGTTCCGGTTTGTGGATCGACTGTGCGGTCCAACACTCGGAAGTAGCCGGAGTGTGGATGAACGCTTTCGTCGGAAAGCAGCAGCTCAAAACGGAGATCTCCAGATCGCTTTCCCACGGTTTCCGGATCGGTCAACTTTAAGTACTCGATCTCACTGACACTGAAATTGACGAGCAGCGGATCGGAAGCAGAGACGGTTGCGAGCAACGTTGCATCGCCGCGGCCCACGAGGTTTCCTTCGTCGACTTGCAGGAAACCGATGATGCCGCTGATTGGTGAATAGATATCGCAGTAGCTCAACTCGAGCTCGGCTTGCGTGACGCGCGCATTTGCCGCCGAGACTTCTGCTCGCGCGCGCTCGATCGTGTATTTGACTGCCGCTTCCAAATTGGTGAGATTTGCTTTTTTGGCATCGACCGACGCGCGAGCTGATTTCTGGTTCGCGATTGCTGCGTCGAGGTCCTGCTCGGTAACGGCTTTTTCTTTCGCCAACGGAGCGAGACGCGCAACGTCTTGATCCGCTCTCGTCAACACGGCTTGCGCATCTGCCAACTCTGCTTGCGCCTGGAGTACGTCGACCCGTTGTTGAGCCTGGGCCAGGTCGGAAACAGCCTTAGTGGACAGTGCTTTGGCAGATTGCAATGCCGCTTGAAACGGACGCTTGTCGATAGTGAAGAGAAGCTGGCCTTTCCTCACCGGCGCGCCCTCGCGGAAGTAAACCTTCTGCAAGATTCCTTCTACACGCGCGCGCAACTCGACCGTGTTGTCAGCCTGAGTCTGCCCGACGTATTCGCTGTAAATCGGAACGGTTCGTTGGGCCACAGGCACCACAACGACCGCTGTCGGCGCGGGCTGAACCGCGGTGTGCGCAGTCTTGGATTTACAACCTGTAAGCAGTAAGAGCGCTGCGGTAAGAATCAACACCGCCGCCGAGATCGAAAGATATCGCCTGCAGAGATCCGTCATTGCTGCTCCTCCGTCTTTGCGGAGTCTATGGCGGTGGTCAACAGGCTGGTACTGGCAGAATTGACAGTACAGCGAATGGAAAAGTGAGACGTATCGTGCCTTCACACGATGTTGAGAGAAATAGCGATTGCGGCCGTTATCGTCACAGTTTGCCTGGTGGTTCACGTCACCGGAATTCTGTTGATGGCCGAATGGCTTTTGAATAATCGCGACCTGCTCCAGCGAAAAGCGACGACAAGAAATTTCGCGCTGTTGCTGATCGCGCTGTTTGCGGGAATCATCTGTTTACACCTGACGCAGACCGGTTTGTGGGCGATGTTCTACTACACGCGCGGTTTGTTCAGTGACTTTGAGACTTCGCTCTATTTCTCGATGGTCAGCTTCACGACGGTCGGATATGGCGACGTGCTGTTGCCGCGCAACTGGCGGCTGCTCGGCGTTGTCGAGGGGTTTTCCGGAGTCCTGCTCTGCGGGATTTCGACCGCGTTCATGTTCGCGGTCGTGAATGCGATGGTTCAGTTGCGTTTACAACAACGTTCAAAATAACTTGAGCCGCAATCCTTTCCCTGCCTGTAAGAACTGACAGTTACCATTTCATCTTCCGCGCGCTACTGTCAGGCCATGAAATCCAAAAAAGCGACACTAGGCGCTGTGCTGCTGGTGCTTTCGATCTTCGGTGCGCCGGCCGCGATGGCGCAGGACAGCGGTTCTCGATTAGCGCATGCGAACGGCGAGGGGAAACTCAGGGTCGGTCAGGAGCAGTTCACGGTCAACGGTGTGATCGTGAAACTGCTTGATGACGGAAAGCTCGAGATCACGCTCATTGCCGACATAACGATCTTCGTGACCGGAACCTGGGTTAAGAGCGCTAACTCGCAGCAGGACTACGATCTCAGTTTTACTGACACCAGCTCTCGCGGGGGGCTCGACGGCACTGGAAAGCTAACGCTGGGTCCGGACAATTCGGGCATGCGGTTAAGCGTTAAAGGTAAAAGCCGGGTCACCAAGAAACCTATCGAGGTTAGCTTCACTGCCAAGTAACTGAATCGTAATCACCATGTTGTCGAGAAAACTTTTCATCGCGATGCTGTTGGTGCTTTTTGGCGCCGTCTCGATCGGCGCGCAAAAAGTGAGTGTCGGATCTGATCCGGGCGTGGACGTGTCGAAGTACAAAACCTACGCGTGGGCACAGCAGACGGCGAGCATCAATCCGCTTATCAGTCAGGTCATTATGTCTTCTGTCGACGCTCAGCTCGCAGCGAAGGGCTTAACGAAAGTCGAAAGCGATCCGGAGTTGACGGTGGTGGTTTTCGGTTCCACCGAGAGTGACATGCACGTTTCGAGTCCGAGTTGGGCGCCTTCATTGAATTCACTTACTACCGGCGTGGTCGTTGGTTCGCAAAGCTTTCTGGTGACGAAGGGCACGCTGGTTGTGGACATTGCCGACGCGAAAACAACGAAGAGTGTTTGGCGCGGGCAGGCAACACAGACCCTGGAACATGGTCCAACGGGTGACAGGGCCAAAGACGCCAAGATGGTTGAAAAGCCGATCAAGGAGTCAGTGAAGAAGATGTTCAAGCAGTTTCCTCACCCCAAACGAAAGTAAGCGGTTCCCGATGCCGATCTGGCTGTATGAAGTTTCACCACCTATAGCGGCGCTAATCGTGATGGCCTTCGTCGAGGCCGTTGCACTGTTTGGCCTCATTGTCGTTCGCCGTCATTTAATTCCCCGGATTCATTATCACGAGGGAGCAAACGATGCCGTGAGCGGCACGGTGCAGGCGATCGGCGTGTTTTATGGAATCACGGTTGGGTTGATCGCGGTCGGTGTTTGGAACACATATTCAAACTCGTCCGAACTCGTCTCGAAAGAAGCAGCCTCGGTCAGTGCGTTGTATCGCGACGTTGGTGGTTATCCCTCACCTTTGCGAGAGGAATTGCGAAAAGGTCTACGTGACTACACGGTCTTCATTATCGAAAAAGCCTGGCCGGCCCAAAGGAAAGGGCAGGGGCAAGCGATTGATGAGGGAACTTTCATACTTGATGACTTTCAGCACAAACTGCATTCCTTCCAACCTGCAAATAACTCTCAATTAGCGATTCACACTGAAACCCTGAGAGCCTACAACAGTTTTCTTGAAAATCGCCGGCTGCGGGTCGACGCCGTCTCGAGTGGACTGTCGATGATCATGTGGGCCGTGATCTGGGTCGGCGCGATTATTAGTATCGGCATCGCCTACTTTTTCAACATCCCGGACCTCAAGTTACACGCGATCCTCGTAGCGTTGATGGGCGGTTTCCTGTCGATGGTGCTTTTCATGATAATCGTTAACGACAAGCCGTTCTACGGCTACGTCAGCATCTCTTCCGATCCTTACAAGTTAATCCTCGAGCGCGTGATCGACGTTTCAAAGTAGCCAGAACTCCCAACCTCAACTTTGGCTAGAAGATCTGTTAGACCCGAGAGGATTCCGATTAAGGCAAACGGTCGCAAGTCTGGTCCTTGTAACTGGTTCACGAGAGCTATGGCCGCGTTTTCGTCGCTCACGGTTATTGCCTTGAAACCTCTGATCGTGTGATAGGCGGTTTGGTCCAGCTTACGGACGTCTGGTGTTTACAAGCTCAATCTTTCCTGTGCTTTGGTGCCTCGACCTAAATAGGCTATGACTCATCAGGATCGTGAAGCTGTTCTCGAGGAGTGGTACCGCTCGTACCAGGAGTTGAAGCGCAAGCGAGTCTGGTAC
>DASUPR010000269.1:0-4525 GCA_036281015.1 Pyrinomonadaceae bacterium | reverse complement strand
ACCCCCACTCCTTCTCCCACACCGAGCCCAACACCGACAGCGACTCCGATCCCTTCTCCGACGCCCTCTCCGACTGCCACGCCAATTCCCTCCCCAACGGCCTCGCCAACCCCAGCACCTACGCCAACAGCGACACCAACGCCATCACCGTCGCCAACGCCGGCCCCAACGCCGAAACTCGTGATCTCGCAACTCTTCGGCGGCGGCGGCAACGCAAACGCCCCATTCCGAAACGACTTCATCGAAATATTCAACAGCGGCTCCACACCATTAAATCTCAACGGCTGGTCCGTCCAGTACGCCAGCGCCACCGCTTCATCATGGTCAGTCACGCCACTAACCCCAATTGTCCTTCAACCCGGCCAGTACTACCTGGTCCAACAAGCCGGCGGCGCTAACGGCTCACCCCTCCCAACTCCCGACACAACCGGCACGACTGCAATGGCCGCCACCTCCGGCAAAGTCGCACTCGTACGATCTACAACACCACTCACCGGCTCTTGCCCCACAGATCCAAACATCGTCGATCTCGTCGGCTACGGCTCCACCGCAAACTGCTTCCGCGGCACCGGCCCAGCGCCCGCACCCAGCAACACCAACGCAATCTCACGCGCCGAAA
Source organism: Pyrinomonadaceae bacterium (assembly GCA_036281015.1). Taxonomy (GTDB): domain Bacteria; phylum Acidobacteriota; class Blastocatellia; order Pyrinomonadales; family Pyrinomonadaceae; genus PSRF01. Next base: position 3,906 of record DASUPR010000269.1, on the reverse strand, counting down.
ACGGCTGCACCAACACCCATAACAACAACGCAGACTTCAAAACCAACGCACCCAATCCACGAAACATTGCGTCGCCTGTTAACATGTGCCCCGAGTTATCAGCCGCATTCGAAACTCTAAAACATGCAATCGCTCTCAGACGCTGCCACTTCCCTGCGCACCCATTTCGGCTTCGACAACTTCCGCGAAGGCCAACGTGAGGTCATCGAATCCATCCTCGCGGGCAAAGACGTCGTCGTCGTGATGCCGACCGGCAGCGGCAAATCCCTGTGCTATCAACTACCGGCGATGATCCTCGACGGCGTCACCCTCGTCGTCTCGCCACTCATCGCCCTGATGAAAGATCAGGTGGACGCACTGCAAGCCCGCGGCCTGCCCGCGACGTTCATCAACAGCTCGATCCCCGAAACGGAACAACGCGCGCGCATCGAGTCGCTGCGCCGCCGCGAACACAAACTCGTCTACATCGCCCCCGAACGTTTCCGCAGCAGCCGCTTCAACGCCGCGCTGCAATCGATCCCAATTTCGCTCTTCGCCGTCGACGAAGCACATTGCATATCGACGTGGGGACACGACTTTCGTCCGGACTACCTGCGCCTCAAACACGTCATTCGCTCGCTCGGCAACATTCGCACACTCGCGCTCACCGCCACCGCAACGCCATACGTCCGCTCTGACATCGTTCAACAACTCGGCCTGGAAAAACCGCAGACGTTCGTCAGCGGTTTCGATCGTCCCAACCTGCGGATCGAAGTCGTGCACACCGAGAAAGAGCGCGAGAAGATCACGCGCATCAAGCGGCTGGCCCAGTCGCACGAAGGCTCCGGCATCGTGTACGCCTCGACACGCAAGGCAGTCGAACAGGTCGGACGCGAATTGACCAAGGCGGGCTTGCGCGTCTCGATGTATCACGCCGGCATGAGCGACGCCGTACGCGTGCGCGCGCAGGAAGAGTTCATGAACGGCCGCACGCAGATCATCGTGGCGACAAATGCATTTGGCATGGGCATCGACAAACGCGACATCCGCTTCGTGGCCCACTACCAGATGCCGGGTTCGATCGAGGCTTACTACCAGGAGATCGGGCGCGCCGGCCGCGACGGTTTGCCGTCGACGTGCGTCCTGCTCTTCAACTACGCCGACAAGAACACGCACGACTTCTTCATCGAAGGCTCGTATCCGGATCTGGCGTTGGTAAAAAGCGTCTACAACGCGCTGCTGCGTACTGAGCTGAAGCAGATTCAACTCTCAACGTCAGAGATCGCGCACCTGGCACAGGAGAAGAACGAGCTGGCGATCAATTCCGCGCTCTACCTGCTCGAACGCGCCGGTCACATCGAACGGACAGCCGCCAACCGCGCGGAGAACGGCAGGCGGCAGAGCCGCACGATCGTGATGCTCGATACTTCCCCGTTGCGTGTCGATCCGCGGCACGTCTCAGGACGAGCAGATCTTGAAAGACGCAAGCTGCGCGAGTTGATCGAGTTCTGTTACACGGAAGAGTGCTATCGCTCGCACATTCTCCGGTACTTCGGGGACCGGAATCATCCGCGAGAATGCGGTACGTGTGGTAACTGCCGTCCGGCCACTGAGGCTCGCTATCGTGAGGTCCAGAGGGAAGAAATTTCTAATACAGATTTACAACTGCGAACTCCCACAGATGATGAGTTGCTACGAGTGCGGAAAATCCTCGCGTGCGCAAAGCGCATGAACGGCCGCTTCGGCAGGAAACTCCTCGCGGGCACGTTGCGCGGATCTGCGGCCAAGCAGATTGTCAAAGCACGGCTAAATGAACTATCTACTTATGGTCTCTTGCGAGACATGTCGCACGACGAGCTCGAACTTTACATTGAAGCGTTGGTCAGCGCGGGCTGTCTGCGAGTCATCGGTAAGCAGTACCCGACGATTTCCACAACGGAGTTGGGCGACCGCGTCATGCGCGAACAGGAACAGATCGCCCTTGCACTACCCGTTTATACTTGAGGTACCGAAATGAAGATTCTCTTTTCGTTCGTCTTGGTGTTATCTGTGGTCCTAACCACTACGGCACAAACCGCGCAGACCCCTCCGCCGGGCTGGATCACGTTTGCACCCGAAGGCGGCAAGTTCTCGATCCTGTTTCCGAGCCAGCCGGTCGAGGCGATCAACAAGAAAACCAACTACACGCTGCACTCGTTCACCGCCACTGCGAACCGCGCAACCTACGTCGCGGCTTACAGCGACTTCACGGAGATTAAGCTGAAGCCTGCTGAGTTCCTCCTTGCTAATCGCGACCGGTTTAATAGAGGACTGCAAGCGACACTGATCTCCAGCAAGGAAATCACACTCGACGGCGAGACCGGACTGGAGTTCGTGAGTGAGAACCCCGCCGCCAATATCAAGTCGCAACTGTTTTTGATTGGAAACCGTCTGTTTCAGACCGCAACCGTGGTCCTTAAAGACACGAATCAGACGGAATGGACCGATAGGTTTTTGGCGTCGTTCAAGTTTGTTAAGTGAGCTACTTGATCACGCCCTGCAACGGACTCGACGCGCTCGCGTACAGACGCTTCGGCATTCGGCCAGCGAGGTACGCAAACCGTCCAGCTTGAATCGCGAGCTTCATCGCGGTGGCCATCTTCGCCGGGTCCTGTGCTTCAGCGATCGCCGTGTTCATCAACACCGCGTCCGCGCCGAGTTCCATCGCCACTGCCGCATCGCTCGCGGTTCCCACTCCGGCGTCAACGATCATCGTCGCGTCAGGAAGCTGCTCGCGCATGATGCGCAGGTTCGCGGGGTTCTGCACACCCAGGCCCGATCCGATCGGCGCGGCCAGCGGCATGATCGCCGCACAACCCGCGTCGAGCAGTTTCTTCGCCATGATCAGATCGTCGTTGAAATAAGGCAGGACGACGAAGCCTTCTTTGACGAGAACGCGCGCGGCCTCGAGTGTCTGTTCGTTGTCGGGAAAGAGCGTAGTTTGGTCGCCGATGACTTCGAGTTTGACGAGATCGGTTTGCAACGCTTCGCGCGCGAGCCGCGCCGTTCGTATCGCGTCCTCGGCCGAGTAACAGCCCGCGGTGTTCGGCAAGATCTGCAAAGCCGGATCGAGATGGTCGAGAAACGATTCGCTACTGCGATCGAGCGGCACACGCCGCACCGCAACCGTCACCATCTCCGCGCCCGAAGCCGTGTGCGCGCTGCGCATCTCTTCGTAGCTGCGATACTTCCCTGTTCCGATAATCAAGCGCGAAGTGAATTCGCGGCCTCCAATAATCATGGTAAAACTCTACACGGATCTAAGCAGATCCACCACCGACGAAATGAACGACCTCGATCCGATCCTCGTCCTGAAGCATCGTCGTGCTCCAGTCGTTGCGGCGCACCACGGCGCGATTCAGTTCGACGGCAATTCTGGCCGCAGGCAAATCAAGTTGCGTGATTAGTTCTGCCAGGGAAGTCGGACCGGAAAGTTCTCGTGATTCGCCGTTGACGTAAACGCGCAACGCTCTTTTTACAACCTCATTTCACCGGATGGATGATGCGCCGTAGTTCCGCGGCCTGATCTTTCGCCACCGCGCGCACGAGCACGGCCGCGCGGCCCGAATTGAACTCGGGAATTTGCGTCGCCACACTCGCGACGCCGTCGCGCTCAGTTTTCAACGAATAGATCAGAGGCCGGAAAGTCGTGCCGAGGATCTTGATCGACACGGCCACGTTCTGTAACGGCACTTCTTCGCCGCCGGTACGATTGCTGATCAGCACCCGCAACGTGTACTTCTCGCCGGAATAAAATTCCTCGTCGTCGAGCAACTCTATAAAGAGGCCGTCCGGCATCGGCTCTTCGACCGGCAGTTCCTCAAGCGTTTCAACTAGCTCCGGCTCCGGCGCTGTCTCTTCTTCGACAACTTCTTCAACCGGTTCCTC
>DASUPR010000268.1:0-14305 GCA_036281015.1 Pyrinomonadaceae bacterium | reverse complement strand
TGTGGCTTAGCTACTGTGACTCGCTTCGACGTTGTCGATCTGGGCGCGTTGCAGTTTCCCGCTGAAGTCGACGTAAATCGACTTCCACTCCGAGAAAATATCCAACACCTGCGTGCCTGCTTCGCGGTGACCGTTGCCGGTGGCTTTGGTGCCGCCAAACGGCAGATGCACTTCCGCGCCGATCGTCGATGCGTTGACGTAGAAGATGCCGGTGTACATATCGTTCATCGCCTTGAACGCGCGATTCACGTCTCGCGTGTAGATGGCCGCCGAGAGCCCGTAGCGAACGCCGTTCGCGATCTGGACCGCGTCCTCGAGTGAGTTCGTCGGAATCACAGTCGTGACTGGTCCAAAGATCTCTTCCTGCGAGATGCGCATATCCGGCGACGCATCGGTGAACACTGTCGGTTCGATGAAATGGCCGTAAGCGTAGTCGCCGCGCGTCAGACGTTTGCCGCCGCACGCGAGCTTAGCGCCGTCGTCGTTACGTCCGATGCGGATGTATCCCATGATCTTCTCGACGGCGTCGGCATTGATCACTGGTCCAACGTCAGTCTTCGGATCCGCGCCGTTGCCGACGCGCAAGCCCTTCGCGTGCTCGACCAGCTTCGTCACAAACTGTTTGTAGACTTTCTTGTGAACGATGAGCCGCGACGACGCAGTGCAACGTTGACCTGAAGTTCCAAACGCGCCCCAGATCGCGCCTTCAACAGCGAGATCGATATCCGCGTCGTCCATGACGATGATGGCGTTCTTGCCGCCCATCTCGAGCGAACAGATCGCGTTGCGCTCGGCGCAAGCCGACGCGACGATGCGGCCGGTTTCAGTCGAACCCGTAAACGAGATCAAACGCAGCGCATTGTGATTCGTCATCGCAGCGCCGACTGATTCACCATAACCGGTGACAAGATTCACGACGCCCGGCGGAATGCCTGCTTCTTCACAGGCTTTCACGAGGTTGTAAGTCGAAAGCGGCGTGTCTTCCGCGGGCTTGATGACGACGGTGTTGCCGCAGATCAGCGCGGGGATCAGTTTCCACGACGGAATCGCCATCGGAAAATTCCACGGCGTGATCAGACCGCAAAGACCAACCGGCTGGCGCACGCACATCGCAAATTTGTCGCGCATTTCAGCGGGCGTGGTGAAGCCGTGCAAACGGCGTCCTTCGCCGGCGGTGTAGTAAGTGCAGTCGATTGCTTCCTGAACATCGCCGCCGGCCTCTTTCAAGACCTTGCCCATCTCGCGCGTCATGTCGGCGGTGTACTGCTCTTTGTCGCGAATCAGAATCTCGCCGAGACGAAACAGGACCTCGGCTCGCTTGGGAGCGGGCGTGTTGCGCCAGCGATCGAAAGCGTTCTGCGCTGCGTTGACCGCGGCGTTGACGTCGTCGCTGGTCGAAAGCGGAAAACGGCCGACGATGTCGCGCGTGTCGGCGGGGTTGATGTTTTCAAACATCTCGCCCGACTGACTCGCGACCCACTCGCCGTCGATGTAGTTCTGGTAAGTTTTCGTTGCCGTGCGGCTCGCGCTGTTGCGCGAACTATTTTTGCCGCTGGATTTTGAGAGGGCTTTTTTTGCCTGTGCCATATTACTGATATGTGAACTGCACGATCAGCGGCAGCAGCAGGCGCTCGCTCTTCGCATCACGTTGCAATTGAATTCTGGTAACGTTCAAAACGATTGGATCGCCCGGCTTGAGCCCGCTCAGCACGCGTTGAAAGTCTGCCAGTGTGTTGACGGGCATACGATTGATTTTATTGACCACGTCGCCCTGGGTGAGCGCCGTTGTGCCGGCGGCGTTACGGACTTCAGCGACGAGTCCGTTCGGATCGATGTCTTTGACGTAGAGACCCTGGATGCCGGTCAAAGAACGTTCCGAGAGTAGCTGCGGCGTCAACTCGGCGAGTGTGATGCCGAGGCGGAGCGCGTTTCCTTTTGGATCGGCGTTCTTCGGAGCGGCTTGCGTTGGCTCAACGCTTTGACGGACTGTTAGTGACGGTGGGCGTTCGTCGAGCGCGACTGTTGCTGTGCGCTTTTCGAGTTTGCCGTTTACGTCTCTCAAAAATCCCAGGGTGATTTGTTGACCGACCGGCGTGCTGGCAACGCGCTGAATCAGGTCCTGCGCATTGAGCACCGGCGCGCCATCAAGTTCGACGATGATGTCGCTTGGCTGGAGCCCAATCTTTGAGGCCGGGGTCTCGCGCCCGTTTTCTCTCGGTGTCACGGTCATCACGATCGCGCCGCGTGTTTCGGCCAGGCCGTAAACCTTCGCGAATTCGTCGTGAACCGAATCGAGTGTGATTCCGAGATACCCGCGTTTGACCTTGCCTTGCGCGATCAACTGTTTGTAGACAAACGAAGTTTCGTTTGACGGAAGTGCGAAGCCGATGCCGTTGTAATCGCCCGTTGACGTCGCGATCTGCGAGTTCATGCCGATCACTTCGCCACGCATGTTGACGAGTGGTCCACCGCTGTTGCCGCGATTGATGGCTGCGTCGGTTTGCAGGAAGCGTTGAAAGACGTTGAAGTACGGGCTCTCTCTTTCTTTCTTGGAGATGATGCCGGCTGTGACGGTCTGGTCCAAACCGAAAGGTGAACCGATCGCTAACACCCAATCGCCGACTTGCGCCGCGTCGGAGTCGCCCAACGTGACGGTCGGAAGATCTTTCGGCGCATCGATCTTGAGCACAGCGACGTCTGTTTCGGGATCGAAACCGACTACCGTACCGCGATACTTTTCATTGGTTTGCAAAATGACCGAGATCTTGGCGGCGTCTTCGATGACGTGGTAGTTGGTCAGGATGTAACCCTTCGGGTTCACGATAAAGCCGCTGCCGATGCCGCGTTGTGCCCTGCGTGGCTGCTGGCGGCGAAACATATCGAGCAGCGGGTTCGTGGGCTCCTGGTCTTCCTTGTCCTCGTCTTTCTCGCTGACCTCGATCTGTTGCTGCGTGGTTTCGATGTTCACCACGGCAGGCTCGACGCGTCGCGCGATTTCCGCGAACGACGCGGATAACGCTTCGGGCGCGCGTGCAATCTGGAGGTCGTTTTGTGCGACGATCGTTCGTCCGGACAACATCGCGCCGATGCCGATGCCCGCGACGAGACACGCCAGCGCGAGCGCCGCGATCCAGACGCGCAGCTTTCGCAGAATAACTTGCTCTTGATCCGTCGCGCGGTGCCTAGAAACGTGAAACATAATTACTACCTCCGTTGCCGATCCTCGCCCAAGGAAAGGGATAGAGTATAGCGAAAGGGTTCTCGCGTAGCAAAAAACCGCGAAACTTACGGGCGGAGGAGCACTTTGAGGATGCCGCGGGTCCTGGCGCGAGTCATGGCTTTGAGGCCGTTTGAGAGTGGATGTGATTCGCTGATCAGACTGTCGACGTCGATCGCGTTCTTCTTCAGAAGTTCGAGAGCGGGTTGGAAACGGCCGCAACGCGAGCCGACGATCGAGATTTCGTCGACGACGATCCGAGCGGCGTCGATCTCGGTTGAGCCGTGAAACGTCGACTTCAAAACCAGTTTGCCTTTCGGACGGAGCAGATCGAGCGCGAGTTTGAAACCGCCTGCGGCGCCTGAAGCTTCGACGATCACGTCAAACTCGCGCTGACGTTTTGCAGCTTCGTTGGGACTTGAAGTCTCGATCCCGCGTCGCTCGGCAATGCTCAACTTCTCGGCGTGCTTACCGACGAGCAGAGTTGGCGCGCCGGTGAGTGCGACAACCTGTGCGCAAAGCAGTCCGAGTTTGCCGTCGCCGATTACTGCGACACGATCGCTTTTCTTGATCGCGGCGCGTTCGAGGATGCCGCAAGCCGCGGCGAGTGGTTCAGTAAACACTGCCTGTTCGTCGGGAATGTTCTTCGGAACGGGAATCAGATTCACGTTCGGCAGTTGCAGAAACTCAGCATGCGCGCCGTCGCGGCCGACGATGCCCAACACCGTGCGCGAAGGACAGTGTCGCGGATCACCTGCGCGACAAAGTTCGCAACGTCCACAACCCGCATTGATCTCGCCCACAACACGCCGGCCCACGAGCTTTCGATCATCACTCTTCTCAACCACACCGACAAACTCGTGTCCGATCGTCCCATTGAACCCCGCGTACCCGCGCGCGATTTCCAGATCCGTGTTGCAGATGCCCGACAACAACACGCGCACCAACGCCTCACCGTCGTTATGCGGTTTCTCGATGTCGCGAAGTTTTAGCTGCTTGTTTTCGACGCGGAGGGAGAGCACTAAAAAGTCCTGCTCCTCGTGTAAGCGTTTTGTGGCGTCAACTCAATCACCTGCTTCGGCCCGATAACCGTCACCGGCAACCGCCACTCGATCTCTTCATCGCCCGAGAGCTTTGCGTGCAACCACCAACTGCCGGGCGCGAGCAATATCGATCCCTGTCCCTGTTTGTTGAGACGCGTGTTGACGGGTGAACGGCCCTTCATGCGTTCCTTCAAAAAGTCGTCAAAGCGTTTGCCAGCCCGTGGCTCGCTGAAGAACTCGTGACGAACGGCGACTACGTTCACGGGATAAAGACTCACTTGCACATCCAGGGCAGGACCGTTGTCGGGTTGCTGCAGAACGATCCGCAGGTTGGTGGTGCGCAGATCGTTCTGCGAAGTTGAAGCAGTCGCGGGAAGTTGACGATAGAGCAACCAGCCGCCGCCGGCGAGCGCCACGACGAAAACCACTCGCAACACGAGTATCAAAACGTTGCGAAACGTACCTGGGACCTCGCGGCTTTCTGAAGACATAATGCTCAACACAACTGGCTTTGCCCCCTACCCTTTGAAGCGGCGCACAAAGTTTACCAGTGATTCCGCTTCTTTTTGATCGATTTTATTGCTGAACGCAGGCATGTTGCCGCGCACGCTGCGCCCGTTCATGATGGAGTTGAAGATGCGCTCGTCAGTCACTTCCTCCTGCCACAGCGCGTCCGTGAAATCGCGCGCATGACTGAAGCGGCCCTTCGAAGTCTTGGCGCGCCCATCGCTGCCGTGACACGAAACGCAGTATTTGCGATACAACTGCGGCGCCGTGCGCGCGTTGCTGCTGTTTGCCTTCACCGCAAAAACGGTAACAAACAATAAGAGGAACATTAACGAGTAAAGTCGCATCATAAAAACCGGGGCTCCGCCCGCTAGTTTTGTGTATAGTGCAAAAAATTTCAACCACAGATAGAATCGGGACAACTGCCTTGACCGAAATCGAGATTAACAAGCTTCGCGAAGAGTGTGGTGTGTTCGGCATCTACGGCCACCCGGATGCCGCTCGTCTGACCTATCTCGGACTCTACGCATTACAGCACCGCGGCCAGGAATCGTGCGGTATCGTCGCGTCTGACGGCGCCGAACTCCGGCTCGAGCGCAAGATGGGACACGTCTCAGAAGCTTTCGATCAGTCGGCTTTAGATCGCCTCCGTGGCGCAAGCTCCATTGGCCACGTGCGTTACTCCACTTCCGGCGAAGTTTCGATCAACGAGGCGCAACCGTTTCTGGTGACTTGCCAACACGGCCAGATCGCAGTTTGTCACAACGGCAATTTGCCGTTTGCGCGTGAAGAACGTATACGCCTCGAACGCGAAGGCGCGATCTTCTCTTCAACGTCGGACACGGAAGTGGTGCTGCACGGCGTGGCGCGTTCGCGTTCGTCCGTGCGCGAAGCGATCCCCGAGGTGCTGCGCGAAACGGAAGGCGCGTTTTCGATGCTCTTCCTGACGCCGAACGAACTGATCGCGATTCGCGACAGCCGTGGTTTTCGACCGCTCGCGCTGGGACGGCTCGGCGATGCCTGGGTCGTCGCGTCCGAAACATGCGCTTTCGATCTGATCGACGCGCAATACGTGCGCGAGGTCGAACCCGGCGAGATGATCGTGATCGATCGCGAAGGTTTGCGTTCGTCGCACCCGTTGCCTGAAAAGCAGCACTCGATGTGTTTGTTCGAGCACGTTTACTTCGCGCGCCCGGATTCGCTGGTTTACGGACGATCGATCAATGAATCGCGCCACAAGATGGGACGGCGGCTGGCGGTCGAACAACCAGCGGATGCTGACATTGTCGTGCCCGTTCCGGATTCGGGCGTGGCTGCGTCGATCGGTTACGCGGCGGAAAGCGGTTTGAGTTTCCGGTTTGGTCTGGTGCGCAATCATTACGTCGGCCGGACGTTCATCGAGCCGCGGCAGTCGATTCGCTCGTTTGGTGTGCGCATCAAGTTGAACCCGGTGCGCGACTTGATCCAGGGCAGACGGATCGTTTTGATCGACGACTCGATCGTGCGCGGCACGACGTCGAAGAAGATCGTGCGGATGGTGCGCGAAGCGGGCGCGAAAGAGGTTCACGTGCGGATTAGTTGTCCGCCGACGATCAGCCCGTGCTATTACGGCGTCGATACGCCAAACAAATCGGAATTGATCGCGGCGAACATGTCGGTCGAGGAGATTCGCAAGTTCATCGAGGCCGACTCGCTTGGTTACCTGTCGCTCGAGGGAATGATCGCGGCGACGGGCTTGAGCCCCGATTCGTCGTGCGTCGCATGTTGGAATGAAAAGTACCCGACCCGCATCACGCGCGACGCGGAAACGATGTGGGAACGCGAGCACGAGTCAGTGACCGCGGAAAGCTGAACCACAGATAACACAGATGGGACGAGTAAGACGCGGTTGTGGTTGTGCCGTTGCCGTGCTTCTGCTGGTAATCGCTGGCGCCGGCTTCGCCACGTGGAAGTTTGTTTTACCGTGGTGGCGGACACAGCCGCCGCGCGCGTCGGGTGGTGAGCTGAAGGTTCGCGTCCTCGACGTTGGTCCAATCAACGGCGATTCCATACTCATCACGTCGCCGTCAGGCAAGACGGTGCTCATCGACGCGGGCGACACGACCAAAGGCAAAGCCGTTGTCGATGCGTTGAAGCGCAACAACATTCAGCAGCTCGACTATTTCATCGCCACGCATCCGCATCCGGACCACATCGGCGGCAGTGCTGAAGTTTTCAAAGCCGTGAAAGTTCTGAACGTGCTCGATAACGGTCAGGGGCCGAGTGTGCCGCCTGAAAAATCCGTTGAATCTCCGTCCAAAAAAGCCGTTGTAAAGAAGCCGCCTTCAGTAAGAAAGTTCTACGACGACTACAAAGCCGCGGTCAGTGCGAGTGGCGCGCAGTACGACACGGCGCGGCCGGGCACGAAATACGATCTCGGCGGCGGCGCGTTGTTGACCGTGCTCGCGCCGTCGGAGCCGTTGTTTACTAAAGACCAGATGCGCACGGGTGGAAACGAGCCGAATGCAAACTCGATCGTGCTGCGTTTGGATTACGGATCGTTTTCGATGATGTTGGCGGGCGACGCGGAGGAGCAGACTGAGCATCGTTTGATGACCAAAGAGTTGGACCTGCAAACGCGCGTGTTGAAGGTTGGTCATCACGGATCGAAGTATGCTTCGTCGAAAGATTTCCTGGAGCGTGTGAAACCGGAGATTGCGATCGTTTCGTGTGGCGCGTGGAACCGGTATGGACATCCGGCGCAGCCGGTTCTGGATCGATTGCGCGCGGCAAACGTGAAGCTCTATCGAACCGATCTGCACGGGGAGATCACAATCACCAGCCGCGGCGGCGCGAACGACATCAGCGTGCAAGCCGCAAAAGAAGCAACAGAAGATGCGTGGGAAGGCCGTATCGCGCAGAAGGACGACTCCTCGCGATCCGGTTTTATTGCTTACGGCGACTTTGGACCACCGCCAAAACCGAAGAAGAGTCCTAAAACAAGCGAATGACGAAACCCATTTCCTACAGCGACGCCGGAGTTGACATCGACGCGGCTACGCGCGCGACCGATCGAATCAAAGAGCTCGCACGCGCGACATTCAACGAGCGCACGCTTTCCGAGATCGGCAGCTTCGGCGGCATGTTCGACGGCGCGTTTCCAAACATGTCGCAGCCGGTGCTCGTCGCGTCGGCGGATGGAGTGGGCACGAAGCTCAAGATCGCGTTTGCGACGGGCGTTCACAACACGGTTGGACGCGATCTAGTAAATCACTGTGTTAACGACATACTCGTGCAGGGTGCGCGTCCGTTGTTCTTTCTCGATTACGTTGCGACGGGAAAGTTATCGCCGGAAGTCGTGGCGAGCGTGGTCGAGGGCGTCGCGACCGGCTGTCGTGAAAACGGTTGTGTGTTGCTCGGCGGCGAAACTGCCGAGATGCCGGGGTTCTATAGTGAAGGCGAATACGACATCGCGGGATTCATCGTCGGCGTTGTCGATCGCGCGAAGATCATCGACGGAAAAACGATCGAGCCGGGCGATGTTTTGCTTGCGTTGCCTTCCGTCGGTTTGCACACGAATGGTTACTCGCTGGCGCGCAAGCTTTTCTTTGAAGTCGCGGGTTACGAACCGCAGACACATTTGCCGGAGCTCGGAATGACCGCGGGCGAAGCGTTGTTGCAACCGCACGTCAGTTATCTGCGTCCGTTGAATACATTGCTCGAGCGCGAAGTGATCAAAGGTCTGGCCCACATCACTGGCGGCGGCCTCATCGACAACATTCCGCGCATCCTGCCGGAAGGAACGGCGGTGCAAATCGTTCAGGGCACATGGCCTGTGTTGCCGATTTTTGAACTGTTCCGGCGCATCGGAAATGTGTCGGACTTCGAGATGTTTCGCACGTTCAATATGGGCGTTGGCATGGTGATCGTCTGCTCGCCGAGCAATGCAACGATCATCAAAGCGCACTTCGAAGCGTTCGGCGACGCGTACTACGAGATTGGCAAAGTGATCGCCGGTAATCGCGAGGTGATCATCTGAAGAAGATCGCAGTTCTCATCTCCGGCCGTGGCTCCAACATGCTCGCGCTTCACGACGCTGTTCGGGCGGGCCAGATCCCGAGCGCCGAGATCGTTGTTGTGATCAGCGACAAAGCTGATGCGCGCGGGCTTGCGTTGGCTGCCGAGCGCGGGATTGAAGCAATCGCTGTTGAGCGGAAAGGGCGCAAGCGTGAGGCTCATGAGGAGGAGATTATTGGGACACTTAGCGAGCGGCGCGTCGATCTAATTTGTCTTGCTGGTTACATGAGGTTGTTGTCGCCATGCTTCATCGATGCGTTTCGCGGGCGCATTCTCAATATCCACCCGAGCTTGTTGCCTTCGTTTCCCGGTCTCGACGCGCAGCGGCAGGCGCTCGAGCACGGCGTGAAGTACACCGGATGCACGGTTCACTTTGTCGACGAGACACTAGACGGCGGGCCGATCATCGCGCAGCGTGTTGTTCCGGTGCTCGAAGGAGATACTGTCGAGACACTTTCGGCGAGGATTCTCGAAGAGGAACATCAGCTCTACCCCGAAGCCGTGGCGCAAGTGCTTCAGGACGATTTGCGCTGATTGCCGAGTGACTCAGCGCGTTGAAACGCAGCCCACACTGCTTTCGACAAAACGGTTCGCAAACTACCCTTCTCCATTTGATAGATCGCTTCCGCTGACGTGCCGCCGGGCGACGTGACCATGTTGCGCAGCTCCGCCGGATGCTTGTGCGACTCGCGCGCAAACAACACCGAACCGAGCATCGCCTGGTGGACCAGTTCCTCCGCCACGTGGCGTGAGAATCCCATGTGTACGCCCGCATCGATCAGCGCTTCCATCACGAGAAAAATGTAGGTTGGACCAGTGGCGCTCAACGCCGTGGCCATGTCGATCTGGCGTTCGTTCTCGACGTGAACAGCTTTGCCGAGCGCTTCCAACAACTCGCGGACCTGCGTCTCCTGCTTTTCACTGACTGCGGGACTCGCGGTCCATGCCGTAACGCCTTCGCCGATCTGCGCGGGCGTGTTTGGCATTGTGCGCACCACGGCGGCGTGCAGCAGTCCATCCGTAATCGTTTGCATCTTCGTACCGGCAATGATCGAAACGACGAGCTGGTCCGGGTGAATCGAGCCCTTCAATTCTCCCAACACCTTCGCGAGGCGCTGCGGCTTCACAGCAAGAATCACCATCGATCCGGTTTGTGTGGAATCGGGCGCGGCGGCGAGCACTGCATCGCGATTGTGCTCAAACATCTCGATGCCGTATTTGACGTGCAACTCCTCGCGGCGCGCCAGCCGCGGATGACTCCCGACCACGTTGTCAGGACTGACGAGTTTCTTGCGTAGCAGTCCGGCGATCATCGCCTCGGCCATTGCGCCGCAACCGATGAACGCAAGACGGCAGTCTTCCAGCGCGCTCGCGGAATCGCGAATCGGCTCCGTTGCTGTCTCCGTAACCATAAAACTGAGGATAGCGCACCGCCGAACAGATCAGCTACTCTATCGCGCGGGGAGGTGATTATGCAGGCCCAGGAACGATAATGACCATCGACGAACAACTCTCATACCTCGCCAAAGGGACCACCGAAATCATTCGCGAAGCGGAACTGCGCGAGAAGCTGGAGAAGTCTGCAAAAACAGGCAAACCGCTGCGCGTGAAACTCGGCGCTGATCCAACCGCGCCTGACATTCATCTCGGCCACACGGTCGTGATTCGCAAGCTGCGCGCGTTTCAGGAGTTGGGCCACACGGCAATCTTTCTCATCGGCGACTTCACCGGAATGATTGGCGATCCTTCGGGGAAGAGCGCGACGCGTCCGCAGCTCACGCGCGAAGAGATCAACGCCAACGCCGAAACTTACAAGCAGCAGATCTTCAAACTGCTCGATCCTGAGAAGACGGTCATCGATTTCAACTCGCGTTGGATGGACACGCTTGGTTCCGCGGGGTTCTTGCGGCTCGCGTCGCACGTCACGGTGAGACAGATTCTCGAACGCGACGACTTCAAGCAGCGGCTCGACGAGAATCGTCCGCTGGCGCTGCATGAAGTGATGTACCCGCTCGTGATGGCTTACGACTCGGTGGCGTTGGAAGCGGATGTTGAGCTTGGTGGCACGGATCAGAAGTTCAACTTGCTGATGGGCCGCAACCTGCAACGCGAGTACGCGCAGGAGTCACAGGTCGCCGTGATCATGCCGTTGCTCGAGGGCACTGACGGCGTGCAAAAGATGTCGAAGAGCCTTGGCAATTACATCGGCATCAACGACCCGCCGCAGGAGATCTTCGGTAAGGTGATGTCGATCACGGACGATCTTATGTGGCGCTACTACGAGCTCTGCACTGATTTATCTCCCGTGCAGATCTCCGCACTGCGTACTTCAGTGGAAAGCGGGGAACGTAATCCACGCGACGTCAAGGCAGAGTTGGGTAAACATATAGTCGCCGACTTCTACTCGCAGTCTGATGCAGAAGCTGCTGAGGAAGACTTTGTCAGGCGGTTTCGGAAAAAAGAAACACCTGACGACGTTGAAGAACGAACTGTTTCGTCTGGCGCGTGGAAGTTACCGCGGTTACTCGTTGAACTCGAACTCGCGCCTTCGATGGCTGAAGCGCGGCGGTTGATCGAACAGGGCGGAGTTTATGTTGACGGTGAAAGGGCGACGCAAACGGATCTCGAGATGAGTGAAGAGCGGAGCTTTCTGCTTCAGGTCGGGAAGCGCCGGTTTGTGAGAGTCAAAGGAACCACGAATTAACACAGATGTCTGCGAACGTCGCCACCGAAGAAGTCTTAGTCATCGAAACGCCCGAGCGTGTGCCGCTGCACTTCGCCCTCGCCTCGATCGGCAACCGCTTTCTCGCGTGCGCGATCGACCACACGATTCAGGCGCTCGTCCTGGTGTTCATCGTCATCGCCGGATTGGTCGTCGCGAGCTATTCCAGTTTTGCAAGCATGCTCGAGAGCGCGCCGAAGTGGGTACTGGCGATCTTGATCCTCGTGGTCTTTCTGATCTTCTCGAGTTACTTCGCCTTCTTCGAATGGCTCTGGAGCGGACAAACACCCGGCAAGCGCTGGCTGAAACTGCGCGTCATTCGTGAAGACGGGCGGCCGATCACGTTTTGGGAAGCGTGCGTGCGCAATCTCCTGCGCACGTTCGACATGATGCCCGCGCCGTTTTATTCGATTGGCTTGATCAGCGTCTTCGTCAACAGCCGCGATCAACGCGTCGGCGATCTGGTTGCCGGCACGGTTGTCGTGCGCGAACGGGAAGCGGAAGCGCCGGAGTTTGCGCAGGTGTTCGCGAGTCCCGTAAGCGATCCGGCGTTGCGACGTTCGTTCAAACCGGTCGACTTCACGGCAAGCCTCCAAAGTCTGACGGAAGCTGAGATTCAGGTGGTGGAGACGTTTTTACGCCGCCGCTGGGATCTCGCTGATGTGCCGCGGCAATGGATGGCGTGGCGTGTTGCGTTACCGATTCTTTACAAACTGCGCCCCACTTACGACCTCAACACATTCACCTACGAAGGCTTTCTTGAAGAACTACTCCATCGCTACCTCCGCGAGCATCGCTTCACCACGAATTGACCGTCATAGCAACCGTTTGTTAGCCTTCAAGGTTTTCTTTGGCGGGAGATTTTGAACAGGGGATATGACGCATGAGTAAGGAAGTTTTCATACTGGGCGGCAAGCGCACGCCGATGGGTGAATATGTTGGCGTGCTGAAGGACATTTCGGCAATCGACCTGGGCGCGGTGGCCGCGCGCGGCGCACTCGCAGCGACACACGTAAACCCGGAAGAGATCGATCACACGGTCATCGGTAATGCACTGCAAACCTCAGGCGACGCGATCTACGGCGCGCGTCACGTTGCACTCAAAGCCGGTGTTCCATTCGAGCGTCCGGCGTTAACAGTAAATCGTCTCTGCGGCAGCGGCATTCAGTCGATCGTTTCCGGCGCGCACATGCTGCAACTCGGCGAAGCGCAAACGTGTCTCGTCGGCGGCATGGAATCGATGTCGCAAGCGCCGCACGTCATTCGCGGCGCACGTTCGGGTTTCGCGCTCGGACAGGGAAAACTCGAAGACAGTTTGATGGTCGCGTTGCTCGACACTTACTGCAACACGCCCATGGCCGGAACAGCAGAGAACCTCGCGCGCAAGTTTGAGGTCTCGCGTGAGGAACAGGACAAGTACGCACTGCGTTCGCAGAAGGAAGCCAAGCGCGCGCTCGATGCAGGTCTTCTCGCGGAAGAGATCGTCCCGGTTGAAGTGAAAGGGCGCAAGGGAACTCAGCTCGTAGAGCACGACGATCACCCGCGTCCGGAAACAACACTCGAGGTGCTCGCGAAACTCAAACCAGCCTTCGCGAAGGATGGATTTGTTACAGCGGGAAATGCTTCCGGCATCGTCGACGGCGCGGCTGCTTTGGTGATCGCGAACGAAGAGTTTGTAAAGCAACGCGACCTGACGCCGATGGGCCGGATCGTCAGTTGGGCCTACGCAGGCGTTGAACCGGAGATCATGGGCATTGGTCCTGTTCCGGCGACGCGCGCGGCACTCGCAAAGGCCGGTTTGTCACTCAACGACATCGATCTGGTGGAAGTCAACGAAGCTTTCGCCGCGCAGTACCTGGCGGTGGAAAAAGAGCTCGGGTTGGATCGGTCCCGTACCAACGTCAACGGCGGCGCGATCGCACTCGGCCATCCGCTCGGGGCCACGGGCACGCGGCTGGTTTTGACGTTGCTTCACGAGTTGCACCGGCGCAACGGACGTTATGGATTGGCGACGGCTTGCATCGGCGGCGGGCAGGGTATCGCGATGATCGTCGAACGCGTCTAGGCGGCCGGCTGTCCAACTTTTCCGATAAATCCAAATTCTTGGTGGGCGTGGCCTCGGGACGCCCACCAGATTTTTAGTTAAGTATTGGCACGAGTCGCCTTCGTTGGACGGGATTCTGTCGGCACGGGTTTTGCGAATTTTTTCGCGTGATAACGGACGGGTCCGCGTTGCTATTTTGTCCGGCTCACAATTCACGAAGATTTAATAGCTTCAATCAGGACTTAGACTTGCGGAGTGCGAGTCAGGCGTGATAGAAGCTGCGTCTTGCTGGAACAACCAATCGTCATTCCTTCTGAACTTGATTCAGGTGTACTCAAACTCGGCTAAACCATCAGCGCTGCCCTCGGGGGCTGACGCGCATTGGAACGTTAACTCATTGCTAAGGAGTTCCCCAGTATGTCGAAGATCATAAAGTTTTCTTTTGCAGGCCTGCTGGTGCTCGCTTTCTGCGCTATCTCTTTTGCGCAGTCGACGACCACCGGTGCAATAGGCGGCGTAGTTACTAACCCAAATAAGGAGGTTGTGCCCGGCGCGCAAGTGACGGTCAAGAACCTCGAAACGAACAAGGAAGAAACGGCTACCACCGATGACACCGGACGTTTCAAAGTCGCCAACTTGCAGCCGGGGAGATACTCCGTAACGGTCAACTCGACCGGCTTCAGCCCGATGACCAATGAGAACGTGATCGTCGAGAT
>DASUPR010000267.1:0-5642 GCA_036281015.1 Pyrinomonadaceae bacterium | reverse complement strand
ACCGCAAAGAAGTGGCCGCAGGCGGCGCCAAAGCGATCGCTGAGTCGACTGATCCGATGATCGTCGTTGCGCGTGAGATCGATGCGAAGTCACGCGAGGTGCGGAAGCGTTACGAGAGCGAAGTGATCGGTGTCGAACGTGCGAACTACGCGAAGATTGCGCGGGCGTTGTTCGAGACGGAAGGCACGAAACTCTATCCCGACGCGACGTTCACGCTGCGTCTCTCATACGGCACCGTCGCGGGTTATACGGAAAACGGCAAGAAAGTCGCGCCGTTCACCACGCTCGGCGGACTGTTTGCACGTGCCGACCAGTTCAAACGACAGTTCCCGTACAATCTGCCGCAGCGCTGGTACGACAAGAAATCGGCACTCGACCTGAACACGCCGTTCAACTTTGTTTCGACCAATGACATCATCGGCGGTAACTCCGGTTCACCGACGATCAACCAGAACGGTGAATTGGTTGGCCTGATCTTCGACGGCAACATTCAGTCGCTGGTCGGCGACTTCATGTATGACGGATCAGTCAATCGTGCGATTTCGGTTGATTCGCGAGGTATGTTGGAGGTGCTGAAGAAGGTCTTCAACGCGAACGAGGTTGCGGCTGAATTAACCGGCGGGGCCGCCAGCACGAAAGCTGCTGGACGTTAGTATCTCTCAGTGACTCTGTGCCTCTGTGGTTTCTTACTACGGAGACACAGAGCTCACTAGGCCTTCTCCAGACCTGCGTACTTCTCGACGAGTTTCTTCTGGCCATAGCCAGGGAAACTCACAGTCAATTTGGTCGATTCTCCGGCGCCCTCACGCCGGAGAACCAGACCCCGACCATACTTCGAATGCTTCACATAAGAACCCGGCACAAATTCGCCTGAGTTCGCGGCCGGCGCGGCCTTCGGCGCGGGCGCGCTTCGTTGCTCACGTCCCTTTGCCGGAATTTCACCTAACTGCCGGCTGCGCTGCTTGAAAAACTCTGCGATCGAATCGACGCTGTCGTAAGTCTTGCCCATATACTTCTTTTTCTCTTTTCGATATTCACCTTGTTCGTAATCGATCGCCGACGAACCGCGCGCAAACGACAACCACGACTTTCCGAGACTGAGATCCTCCAGCAAGTCGATCGGCATTTCGTTCAAAAACTGCGAAGGTTCGGAAGCGAGCTCCTCGCCGTACACGCGACGCTTCATTGCGTGCGTGACGTAAAGAAAGCGTTCCGCGCGCGTCATTGCGACGTAAGCGAGACGGCGTTCTTCTTCAAGCTCGGCCGGATCGGTTGCCGAACGCGAGTGTGGAAACAGTCCGTCTTCCATTCCGACGATGAAGACGAGCGGAAACTCCAGGCCCTTGGCCGAATGGACCGTCATCAACGTCACGGGCGCGTCGCGTTTGTACTGGTCCTGATCGGAAACGAGTGCCGAGTGATCGATAAACTCGCGCAAGCCTTCGAGACCTTGTTCGTCGTAATCGACGGCGGCGTTGACGAGTTCCTGCAAGTTTTCGAGACGCCCTTCGGCTTCGTCAGTTCTCTCGGAACGGAGCCACGCTTCGTAACCGGTGTCGAGAATCGCGGCCCGCACGACGTCCGAAACAGGCGCTTCACTTGGAAACTTGGGCAGTTCTTCGCCATCCATCGTGCCGGCCATCTGGCCCAGACGCATGACGATTTGACGAAAATTCCTGAGTGCTGAAATCGCTCGGGTGCCGAGGTTCTCAGGTTTGTTGATGATCTCGGCGAGGGTTTCCCACGGAGTCAGTTCAGCGTCTTTAGCGCGCCGTTCGATCTCGTCGAGAGTCTGTTTGCCGATACCGCGCGGCGGGCTGTTGATTACACGCTGAAACGCGATCGTATCGTCAGGATTCAGCGCCAGTTTCAGATACGCGATGATGTCGCGCACTTCCATCCGCTCGTAAAACGAAAAGCCGCCAATGATGTTGTACTGCAGACCCGCGCGGCGCATCGCTTCTTCAAACACACGCGACTGCGAGTTGGTTCGATAGAGCACCGCGGCGCGCAGATCGAACTCATCGCGCCGATGTTCGAGAATCTTTCCTGCCACCCAGCGCGCTTCGGCTTCGGCGTCGAGTGCCTGGTAGTAACCGACGCGTCCACCGCGCGGGTTCGACGTCCACAGGTTCTTTCCCTTGCGCTGAAGATTGTGTTTCACCACCGCGCCGGCGACGTCGAGAATCGTTTGCGTTGAACGATAGTTCTGTTCGAGACGAATGGTCTTCGTGTTTGCGAAATGCTTTTCGAAGTTGAGGATGTTGCTGATGTCGGCGCCGCGCCATTTATAGATCGACTGATCTTCGTCGCCGACGACGGCGATGTTCTGTTGCTTCTCGGTAAGTAAACTGATCAGCGCGAACTGCAGCGAGTTCGTGTCCTGGTATTCGTCGACGAGGATGTAGCGAAACTTGTTGTTGTACTTTTCCCTGACTTGCGGCACGTCTTTCAGCAGGCGCACGGTCTTGATCAGCAGATCGTCGAAGTCGAGCGCGTTGTTCGCGTGCAGACGATCCTCGTACATCTTGTAAACGCGGGCGATCGCGGCGCGGCGCTCGTCGACGTACTCTGCGCGCGCTGCGAACGCCTCGGTATCTTCGCCGCGATTCTTAGCCGAACTGATCGCTGACTGTGTTGCGCGCGTGCCGAGATACTTATCGTCGTAACCGAGTTCTTTGATCGACTGCTTGATCAGACGTAGTGAATCGTCCTGGTCGTAGATCGTAAAAGTGCGCGTGTACTTGTCGTTAAGTTTCTCGATGTCCTGGCGCAGGATGCGAACGCACAAACTGTGAAACGTCGACACCATCGGCAAGCTCGAACGCTCGCGCTCGCGAAGCAGTCGCTGCACGCGCAGGCGCATCTCTTCCGCGGCTTTGTTGGTGAACGTGACCGCGAGAATGTTCCAGCTCGGAACGTTCTTGTCAGAGATGAGATAAGCGATGCGATGCGCGATGACGCGAGTTTTGCCTGAGCCGGCGCCGGCGAGAATAAGGAGCGGACCTTCAGTCGCGAGTACTGCTTCTCGTTGTTGCTCGTTTAGTTGTGACAGGAGTTCCGAATCCACGTGCGCGTGCATTTAACCACACCGTGTTAGCGGGACAAAATAAGCCGTAAAACGGCACAAAAAGGACGAGAAGTTTGACCGCAAGAAGCCGATAGCGCCGTTTTAGTCAGTGGCTTATCATCACCTCGTTATGAACACAGCGACTCTACAAGCGAATGACGATCAGCTCTGGCAGGCTGTGATGACCAAGGATGCTCGCTACGACGGACAGTTTTTCTTTGCTGTCAGTTCGACAAAGGTTTACTGCCGGCCATCGTGTCCGTCGCGCCGGCCGCGTCGCGAACGGGTTTCGTTTTTTGCGAAAGCGGAGGCCGCGGAAGAAGCGGGTTTTCGCGCGTGTCTGCGTTGCAAGCCGCAAAGTGGTGATGCCGCAGATCCGCAACTCGCGCTCGTGCAGCGTGTTTGTAAGTTGCTTGACGCATCCGGCGAAGGTGAAGCGGTGAAGCTCGCGGAACTCGCGGCGCAAGTCGGTGTGAGTGCGTTTCATCTGCAACGCACGTTCAAGCGCGTGATGGGCATCAGCCCGCGGCAATACGTAGCGGCGCGCAGGTTCGGCAATTTCAAACAGCTCGTGCGCGAAGGAGAATCAGTGACAAACGCTCTTTATGATTCGGGTTTTAATTCCAGCAGCCGCGTTTACGAACAGGCTGCGGAAGAGTTGGGTATGACACCGGCAACGTACGGCCGCGGCGGACGCGGCGTGAAGATCGACTACACGATCGTTGCATCGCCGATGGGTCGATTGCTGGTGGCCGTGACTGACCGTGGCGTGTGTGCGGTGCGCATGGGTGACGCAGATGCGACGCTCGAAAAAGATCTGCGTACAGAGTTTCCCGAAGCGACGATTGAACGCGCGGATAAGAACTTACGCGAAACGGTGCGCAAGATCCTGTCGCACCTTTCAAACAACGAACCACATCTCGATCTGCCGCTCGACATTCGCGCGACTGCGTTTCAGCGTCAGGTTTGGGAAAAACTGCGTGCGATTCCTTACGGCCAAACAGTTTCCTACGCCGACGTGGCGAAATCTCTCGGCAAACCGGGCGCCGTTCGCGCCGTCGGACGCGCATGTGCTACGAATCCCGTCGCACTCGTGATTCCGTGTCATCGTGTTGTGCGTGAGGATAAAAGTCTCGGCGGTTATCGCTGGGGACTGGAGCGGAAAGAGAAGTTACTCGCGCACGAGCGCCGCCAACTGGTGAACACAAAAGGCTAAACCGCAGAATCCAAGACTCCACCCGAAAATTCGTCGGCCCTTTTCTTCCCATTCTTGCGCGTTTAGTGAAGGCAGGGGGCAAACGGGAAGTGGTCGCGTGGCACACGTGGGGGAAGTAGTGCCCGCAGCCGTTTGCCCCCGAGGGGCCCGGCCGGGCTTCATGAAAGCAGACTGCGCCTGGTGAAGTACCACCAGGACACCGCGGTCAGCAACAACACTGCCCACGTCCACATTAAAAAAATCGTGTCGACACCACGCCCGAGTTGATAGAAAGCCGCGAGGATGACGTGCCAGACCGCCAGAATCGACATCGTTATCAGCCACATCTTTTTGGCCCAACGCTGCGCGAACAAAAGACCGACGGCCGCAATTACCAGCACAAGCGTGAAGAAGAAATCCAGCGAGATGATTACAAAGCGGTAGGTTAGCGTCCTGAAGTCAGGATGACTCAGGCCTCTATAGACACGAATTGACAGTGTTAGCCCTTCCACGAAATAACCCAACGCCAACATCAGACCCAGCAGTCCAAATACTCTGACGATCACCCAGGGTTTACTCGCTTCCGGTTGCTGGGACATGGGGAGTTCTATTCCACTGTCACTGACTTCGCCAGGTTGCGCGGTTGGTCCACGTCGCAGCCGCGGCGGACCGCGATGTGGTAGGCGAGGAGTTGGAGGGGGATGATCGAGAGGATCGGCGAGAGCAAATCGCTCGACGGCGGAATCTCGATCACGTGATCGGAAACGACCGACGACATCGTGTCGCCTTCAGTCAAAACGGAAATCACGATTCCTTCGCGCGCCTTCACCTCGACGATGTTCGAGTGCGTCTTTTCATAACGCAGCTCCGAAGCGCGGTTGCCTTCTTCGCGAGTGTTGATGAAGAGCACCGGCAGACGTTCGTCGATCAGCGCGTTTGGTCCATGTTTCATCTCCCCGGCCGGATAGCCTTCAGCGTGGATGTAAGAGATCTCTTTCAACTTCAACGCGCCTTCCAGCGCGACCGGGAAATTGATGCCGCGGCCCAGGTAGAGAAAGTCCGTGGAGCGGAAAAACTCTTTCGAAAGCTCCTCGATGTTGTCGGAGTTGTTCAGCAGGTGTTCCAGCTTAACCGGCAACTCCGCCAGCTCCTGCGCGTGAAAACATGCTTCTTCTTTCGACAGCACGCCACGAACCTGCCCGAGATACAAACCAAGCAGGTAAAGCGCGACCATCTGGCCTGTGAAAGCCTTCGTCGAAGCCACGCCGATTTCCGGACCAGCATGCGTGAGTATCGTGCCGTCGGCTTCGCGCACGATCATCGAGCCCTGCACGTTGCAGATCGCCAACACCTTCGAGCCGAGTTCTTTTGCTTCGC
>DASUPR010000266.1:0-3792 GCA_036281015.1 Pyrinomonadaceae bacterium | reverse complement strand
GTGCGCGCGATATCGAGCAGGATCGGCACCGCGCGAGCACCGCCGTGCGCGCCGAGCATCGACACGGCCGCTGCCGTGAAGCCCTGACACGGATTCGGATTCGCTTTCAACGATTCTGTAACGATGCCGATCGCTCGTTCTTCGTCAGCCTGAAACAGGCTCTGGAGTGCGAGGATCTTGATCTCGCAGTTGTCACGCGCTAACGCCTGGTCCACGTCGGCTTTACGGCCCAACGTCACCAGCAAAGCCTGCGCGTCGTTGCGCCAGTTCGAATTTGGATAACGATTGATGAGCCGCACCAGCGAAGCCGCGGCCTCGTCAGTTCGGCCTTGTTTCTGGAGCGCGTAGCCGTACCAGTAGAGGGCGGCGTCGAGATCTTTGTCTTTAGGATAGCCTTTGATGAACTCGTTGAATTTTTCCGCGGCTCGTTGCCAGTTCTGCGCTTCGATCAGGTCGCGGCCTTCGCGAAAGACCTGCATCGACGCGGTGTTCGCTTTGGTCGACTGCATGAATTTCTCGAGCTTCGCGATGTCCTGGCCGTTAGCGACGCTTGCAAAGAGCAAGAGCACGAAGACGAGTTGGGGGCGAATAGTTAGTAACTTCATGATTGGTTTTTCCTTAATTTCTTAAATGGTTGTCCGCACAGGCACAGAGAACCGAGAGCGAGCGCAGGCGATCGAGCGGTGATCAAAAACGCACATGGCCTCTCCATTCCCTGTGCCTCTGAGGTCAACCAGTGCTGACTACTGAGAACTAATCAAGTGCACGAGCGAGTGCAGTGGAATTGACCTGCAAGAGCGCTACGATGTTTTTACGTTCGACACGTTCGCGAATGACGCGCACCGTGTCGTTGTCCGGTTCGTCCGGAAGGTTTGCGATGTCCAACAGGATCGGTTCGAGACTATCGAGCAGCGACGCGATCTGAACGTCGCCGGACGTGTCGGCTTCACGCCGGAGCATCATGTTTTGATAGATCAGTTGCTTGGCGCGACTGCGTTCGTAACGAACTTCGGCAGCGGCACTCGGTTCATTGAGCCGCACGTTTCTGAACGCGCGCAGCAACGTTTCGGCGCGTTCGAAATGCAGCGCCGTCATCGTTTGCGTATCAGCGGGACGAGTAGTTTCCGGAACAACCGGCTGCACGTTTCGCGGAACCGTCGCGAACTGTTCGCCGGGTTTGGGTTCACGCACCGGAGCAGTGCGGCGTGGTTTTGGTTGCGGTTGCGACTCTTTACTTGGCGGAGTTTCGGGTTTTGGTGATTCCGGCTCTGGAGTTGGAGTTGCTGTAGGCGACGCCATGGGGACTGGGGATTTGGACGCAACTTCTTCCGGCGGTCGCTGATAAAAACTCAAACCGATAATCAGCGCCACGATCGCAATAGATGCAAACGCCACTGCGCCATAACCCCAATTCCAACTCCACTGGTGTCGCGCACCGGACGCCGCCGGCTTACTTAAGATCTTCGCCAACGCCCGGTTCTGAACTTCACCCGGCAACGACGCTTCAAACCCACTGATCTGACTGCGCAAGTTGAGAAAATCAGCACGCGCTTCTTCACACTGCGCACAACTCAACAAGTGGCGCTCAACCTCACGCGCCTCAACCGCCGAGAGCTCGCCATCGATCAACGAAGAAATCTTTTCAGTAAATCCGCAGTTCATATCCGTGGTTCCAGCTAGCTCACGCCAGCGCTTGCAACTCTTACTTTCTTACTCCAGCGCTCGCGTAACGCCGCTCGCGCGCGAAATATGTCAACCTTCACCTTGCTCTCCGAAACGTTCAGCACCTGCCCAATCTCGCGATAGCTCAACTGTTCTTGTTCCCTCAACAACAACGCCGTGCGCTGATCTTCCGGCAACGTCTGCAGCATCTCGAGCACCAGCTCCTTGCGTTCACGCGTCTCATATTCCTGCTCGGGATTGCGTGCCGCTGGTCTCATTGCTTCCACCACTCGATCAAACAACCGGTAACGCGTGTGCGACTTGCGAAACTCGTTGATGGCCATGTTTCGCGCGACGCGGTAGAGCCAGAAGCGAGCTTCGCCCGGCGGCAAGGTGCCCCACGCCGTGCGATGAAGTTGCAGGAAGCTCTCCTGTGCCAAGTCCTGCGCCAGTGGCGCGCGGCCTCCCAATAAACACTCCAGAAAGCGGCATAGGCTAGGGTAAAAATCCTGAAACAGCATGGTGAACTCGTCATCTTGGCTCGCCATAAGCTGCGCTACGTCTCCTAAAACACGCGGGTTCGGGAAAAGTTACAGGTTTTTTTCGGAAAGATTTTGCGGGGTTATTTAGCAGGACTCAAACGTTGTTGAGGATCTTGAGCGCGGTCGTCGAAAAAATCCCTTCCTTCTCTGCCTCGCTGATCTCGAGCCCCTCGATCGACGACACCGCGCGGTCGATCGATCCGAGCAGGTGCGGGTAGTCGCTGCCCATCACCATGTGATCCGCGCCGACCATGTTTCGCACCATCATCAACGTGTGCGGGCTGAACGAAACCGTGTCGTAATACAACCGCTTCAAGTAGAAACTCGGCAGTTGATCGATCTTCGCGCGGCACTCCGGGAAGTCGCGATAGCCGTTGTCCATGCGCTCCATTAAATAAGGCACGGCGCCGCCGAGATGGCCGATGATCCAGCGTATGTCGGGAAAGTCTGAGAACATTCCGTCGTAGCACATGCGCGCGACCGCGAGGCTCGTGTCGAATGGAAATCCAATGATTGGTCCAAGCACGTACTCGCGAAACGCGTCCGAGTTTGCCGGGATCATCGGATGCAGAAAGATGCACAACTTCATCCGGTTCGCTTCCGCGAAGAACGGGCGATACTCCGGCGACGTGAGCGGCTTGCCGCCGATGTTGCTCAGGAGAATGACGCCGTTGAGCTTCAGTTCGTTTATTGCGCGATGGAGTTCGGCCAGTGCGGCGTCGGGCGCGTCCATCGGAATGCTTGCGAAGCCTTTGAAACGCTGCGGATGCTTGGCGATCAGTTCCGCGTAGGAATCGTTGATCATGCGCGCGACTTGCGGCTGGTGTTGCGCGTCGGTGAAGAAGACGTTTGGTGTTGAGAGTGAGACGACCTCGACGTCGATGCCCACGCGGTCCATGTCTTCGAGGCGTTTGGCGACGTCGGTCATCGCGGGCGTGACGCCGAAGAAACGCGCGCCGCGGTAGGTGATGATCGTTTGTCCACTCGGGCTCGTGCCGAACGAAAACTCCGACGGAAGATCGCGGATGGTTTGGAAAAACTCTTCCGTGTAGAAGTGTGTGTGAAGATCGAATTTAGCCACGGATTTTGACGCCCTTAAAGAATCAATTCGTATTCCTGTTCGGTGCGCGTTGCGCCCCAGATCTCGTGTGTCTCTTCGCGAGTGATTTTGAATCCTGCTTGTCTGTAAAGATGCGCGGCGGCCTTCAACTCGCTGATTGTCCAGAGGCTTATTTTCTTGAATCCGCGTTCGCGGCAGAACGCGACGGCGCTGTCGATGAGTTGACGACCGAGACCACGGCCACGCGCGTCCGGGTGAACCAGAAACCACCTGAGCAGTGCGTTTTCGTCAGACAGTCCGTTGATCGTTATGGTCCCGACGATCTTTCCGTCGAGTTCGGCGATGGCGAAGTAATCTTTGCGCGAGTCGTAAGTCTTGGCAAATTCGCCCATTCTGATCGCGACGTCGCCTTCGAACGTGCGATCGAGATCATATTCCTGCGCGTAGAGCACGCCGTGTAAGTAGATGATGTAGCCGATGTCGCCGGGCTGAAGACCTGTGCGAATTGTCATTTGACGGCGAGTGTGT
>DASUPR010000265.1:0-4448 GCA_036281015.1 Pyrinomonadaceae bacterium | reverse complement strand
TTGCGCGTGTCGTTCCACTCTGATAACAACCGGGTTTGCTCATCCGCAGTGACAATCGACACCTGGCCCAGGCGCTGAGAAGGTTCGCTGGTGAATGCGTCAAGAATGGTCTGAAGATGGCCGAGCATCCGTTGGACCACGTTCGGCGCGAAACGATGCTTGTCGTAAAAGATCTCGACCAACAACTCCCGGCCCGGCGTCACGACGAGCGTCAACGGGTAATTAGTCTGATCGAACCACCACACGTCTCTCGCCTTCAGTTTCTCGCCACTGCCGAGCACCTGAACATCCAACGGGTAGTTCTCAAATACGAGCAGACTCTCAAACAACGGCGCACCACGCGGCACAGCGCTCAACGTTTGCAGTTCAACCAGCGGGCTATTTTCGTATTCGCGCGAGATGACCTGTTCCGCCTGGATTTGTTTCAGCCACGCGCCTACCGACATCTCGGGCCGCAAGCGCACGCGCACCGGAAGCGTGTTGATAAAGAGGCCGACCATCGACTCAACGCCGGCAAAACCGGCAGGACGTCCAGCGACAGTCGTACCGTAAACGACGTCGCTGTCGCGGCTATAGAAACTCAGTAGCCTGGCCCACGCGCCTTGAAACAACGTGCTCACCGTCAACCGGTTCTGCCGCGCGAATACCCGTATGCGTTCGCTCTCGGTTTGCGAAAGACGTGCAGGCAAACGCCTAATGTCAGCCTTGCGCGCGGGATCCGCCGGCGCGTGGTCCACGCCGAGTGGCGTGGGCGCGAGAAAGCCGTCGAGATAGGTCTTCCAAAACGATCGCGCGCGCGAGACGTCTTGCTGGCCCAGCCACGCGATGTAATCGCGGTACGCACGAGTGGCCGGCGGTTCTCTGTCGAGACCGCGGCGTAAGGATTCGCAGTCGGAAAACACTTCCTTGAGCAGCAGCGCGATGGACCATCCGTCCAAAAGCAAGTGATGGTGAGTCCAGATGAACCGGTACGACTCGTCGCCGAGCTGCACCAGCTTCAGGCGCATCAGTGGAGCCACAGCCAGATCGAATCCGCGGCGCCGTTCCTCTTTTGACAGTGCGTCGAGGCGGTTCTGCTGTTCGAGCGGCGGAAGCTTGCGCCAGTCGAGTGTTTCAACGGGCAACTCGATGCGCTCGTTTACTGTTTGCAGCGGCTCGTTGAGATTTTCCCAGGCGAATGAGGTGCGTAAGATCGCGTGCCGCGCGACGGCCCGCTGCCACGCAGCGGCAAAGGCCTTCATGTCCAAATCACCTTCGAGCGCGAAACTCAATTGTCCGATGTAGATGGACGAGTCGGGTGCGTACACGCTGTGAAAGAGCATGCCTTGCTGCAGTGGCGACAGCGGGTAGCGCTCTTCAATTGTGGCGGTTGGTTTACGGCATTCGGCGATGATTGTGCGTAACGCGTTTACAAATCGTTCGGCGAGATTTTCTATCGTGCGTTGCTGGTGGAACCCGGTCGCATAAATCCAGTCGACGTGTAACTGCCGGTTGCTGACCCACGAGTTGATCTCGAGCAACTGGCTGCGATGCGCGCTCGCATGGCGTGTCCTACCGCTCGGTTCGCGCACCAGCGAGAAAAGCGTGGAGTCGTCAAGCATCTGGTCCAACTGGCCCAGGTAGTTGAAACTGATTTGCGGTGCAGGCAGGCGGCGCATTAGTTGCGCCACTTCGTCGTCGTCGTTGAGGTAACGCAACAGACCATAACCGAGGCCATGTCGTGGAATGCCGCGCAACTGTTGCTTCACCGATTGCAGTGACGCAATCGGGGATAGATCTCTCGTCTCCAGGAGGATCGGAAACGCAGTCGTAAACCAGCCGACAGTTCGCGAGAGGTCCACATCGTCGAAGAGATCCTCGCGTCCGTGTCCTTCAAGCTCGATGAGAATCGCTTGTTCACCGGTCCAGTGCGAGATGGCGTCAAGCAAAGCTGTCAGCAGCACGTCGTTAACTTGCGTGTTGGAAACACGGGCGACGTCGCGCAACAGTGCTTGGGTTTCGGCGGAGTCGAGCGCGATTGTTAGCGTGTGAGTCTCGCCTTCGATGTTGTTTCCGTCATGGAAATCGATCGGCAGCGGTTTGATGCTCTTGCTGGATAATGTTGCCCAGTAGTCGAGTTCGCTTCGCGTTTGTTCGGAACGCGCGTGTTCAGCCAGCAACTTCGCCCAGCGCGCGTAAGATGTTGTCTTTGGCGGAAAGCTGACCGTTTCGTCGTGCTGAAGTTGCCGGTAAACGCGGCTCAGATCTTCCAAAAGGATGCGCCACGAAACTGCGTCGACGACAAGGTGGTGGATTGTAATCAGCAGACGTTGCGGGCAGTCTTCGCCAAGTTCGAATAACACTGCGCGCAGCAACTTGCCGTTGGCGAGATCGAGTTCCGCCTGTGCTTCTTCAGCAATCGTCTCCAGCGCATTTTGGTTCTCGACGCGCACGAACGTTCCGTTTGTTTCACTCGCGATGAATTGCCGAGGCCCTGCAGGCGCTTTGACGAACCGCAGGCGCAAAGAGTCGTGATGTTGCACGAGGTGTGCGAACGCTTGCTCCAACAACCCCGGGTCAAGCCGTTCGCGCGGCTCGAGCATTACGGCCATATTCCAGTGATTCGGAACTGAAAATTGCTGCTCGAAGAACCAGTGCTGAATCGGCGTCAACGGCACATCGCCGGTAATCAACTCCTCCGCAACGTGACTCGCGCGCGCGGTCGAAGTGACCACGGCCAACTCTGCGGGCGTCGGGTGCTGAAAGATCTGGCTCGGCGTTAGGTGAAGTCCGGAGAGACGCGCACGGGCGGCGACTTGAATACTGAGAATCGAATCGCCGCCCAGCTCAAAGAAGTTGTCGTGAACACCAACGCGCTGAACTATGAGAACGTCAGCCCACAGATCGCACAGCACTCGTTCCACCGCGGTACGCGGCGCAACGTACATTCCTTCTGCATAAAAAAGATCCGTGGCCGGCGACGGCAACGCGCGCCGATCGATCTTGCCGTTCGGCAAACGCGGCAACGTTTCCAGTAGCGTGAAGACTGCGGGCATCATGTGCTTCGGCAAGCGATTCGCCAGAAAGTTGCGCAACTCCGCCACCGTCACCGGCCGTTCGTGACGAGTGACTACATAGGCCAGCAGCCTTCGCTCGCCATCAGCTTCTTCACGCGCGAGGACGATGGCTTCGCGCACCGCTTCGTGCCGCAGCAGCGCGGCCTCGATCTCGCCCGGTTCGACGCGATGGCCGCGAATCTTCACCTGCTGATCGACGCGTTCGCGAAATTCGAGTTGTCCGTTATGTCTCCATCGCGCCAAATCACCGGTGCGATAAAGGCGCGCGCCCGGCACCGAGCTAAACGGATCGGGAATAAACTTCTCCGCGGTCAGTTGCGGATCGCCAAGATAGCCGCGGCTGAGGTTTTCGCCGCCCAGGTACAACTCACCGCGCGTGCCCACGACCACCGGCTGAAGCTGCCGGTCCAGGACGTATGCTTGAGTGTTAGCAACAGGCCGGCCGAT
Source organism: Pyrinomonadaceae bacterium (assembly GCA_036281015.1). Classification (GTDB taxonomy): domain Bacteria; phylum Acidobacteriota; class Blastocatellia; order Pyrinomonadales; family Pyrinomonadaceae; genus PSRF01. The sequence goes on along the minus strand of DASUPR010000265.1, from coordinate 945 downwards.
CGAAACAGCCGTTGCCGCGGGCTGCTTTTCAAGATCGCACATCGTGGCGACGATGGTTGCTTCCGTTGGTCCGTAGGTGTTTACCAGGCGGACTCGCGGTCCAACGTCTCTTTGCCATTGCTCGACTCGTTCCGGCAGCGCCTTGTCTCCGCCGATGATAACGAGTCGCAGATCGCTTACGGTCAGCCAATCAGTCCGGCTCGAGTGTGAGACCAGTTCGTGCCAGTAAGCAGTGGGCAAGTCGAGCACGGTCAACTTCTTCTCCCGCGCTTCTCGCAGAAACTCCGCCGGATCCTTTGGCACGTCGCCATCGCGCAACACCAGCGTCGCACCGCTCGTCAAAGAACAGAAAATCTCTTCGGCGCTGGCATCAAAACTGAAAGTTGCGAACTGTAGTACGCGATCTGAGGGCACGATCTCGTAGGCTGAAACTGCTGCCTGAATGTAGTTCGCGAGCGAGCCGTGTTGGACCATCACGCCTTTCGGCGTTCCAGTCGAGCCGGAGGTGTAAATGACGTACGCGAGATTGTCGCTGGTTGCGGAAGGTTCGGGATCGACATCGCTCTCGGCTTCAATCACCGGCGCGTCGGCGTCGAGCAGTTGCTCCGTAAGCAGCAGCGAGGCGCCACTGTCATCGATCATGAACTTGAGACGCTCTTCCGGATACGCAGGATCGAGCGGCACGTAACAGCCGCCCGCCTTGAGCACTCCAAACAGGCACGTCAGCATCGCCGTCGAACGCGGCACGCAGATGCCGACACGTACCTCCGGTCCGACGCCGCGTGCACGCAGGTAATGCGCCAAGCGATTCGCGCGTTTGTTCAGCTCGCTGTAGCTCACCGTTTCTTCGCCGTCGGCGATCGCGATCTGATCGGGTGTGCGTGCCGCGTGCTGCGCGAACGATTCGTGTACGCAGGCGAGCGGCGCAAAATTCACGCGCGTGTC
>DASUPR010000264.1:0-11460 GCA_036281015.1 Pyrinomonadaceae bacterium | reverse complement strand
CTACCAGCGCCGCCAGCCCCCTGTGCAGCGCATCAACTATTCGCAACTATATTCGCTGGCTGAAGCCGGCAGCGCCGCTGCTCTGCAGATTGAAGGCGAGACGATGACTGTGACGCGGCAGGACGGCTCGATTGTCGAAGCTACTGTCACTGGTGAAGCACCGCAGAACGACGTGGTGCAACTGTTTCGCAAGCACAACGTGCCGGTTGAATTTCGACCGTTACAGCCCGGAGTGCTCATCAGCGTTTTGAACTACCTGCTACCGGTGTTGACGCTTGGTTTGATCGGCGTCGTCGCCTGGCGGATTTACGCGAGCATGAGCGGCCGCGGATCGTTTGAGCTGACCGATCATAACGGCCAGCAGACGGTCGGTTTCGACGATGTCGCCGGCGTTGATGAAGCCAAGGCCGAGCTTACGGAAACGATCGAGTTCCTCCGCAATCCGGAGCGTTTTAGCCGGCTGGGCGGACGCATTCCGCGTGGCATTTTGCTTTACGGTCCGCCGGGAACGGGCAAGACGTTGCTGGCGCGAGCGGCGGCGAAGGAAGCGGGCGTGGCGTTTTTGGCGGCGTCGGGATCGAGTTTTCAGGAGAAGTTTGCGGGACTGGGCGCAGCGCGTGTGCGTCACCTGTTCGCGAAAGGACGTAAGCTCTCGCCGTGCATCATTTTTATCGACGAGATCGATGCCCTTGGCCGCCAGCGTGGCCGTGGTGGCGATTCCGCGTCAGCCGATCAGGATCAGACTCTAAATCAACTACTCGTCGAAATGGACGGCTTTGACCAGTCCAGCGCCGTCGTTGTGATTGCGTCGACGAACCGGCCTGACATCCTGGACAAAGCGCTGACGCGTCCCGGCCGCTTCGATCGCGAGATCGCGGTTGACCTGGCGGATGTGAATGGACGCGAAGCGATTCTCAACGTTCATGCGCGCAATCTTAAGCTCGAAGAAGGTCTCGATCTTCAGTGGATCGCGCGTGGCACTCCGGGTTTTTCGGGTGCGGAGTTGGCGAACCTGATGAACGAAGCTGCGATCGCGGCGACGCGTGACGATGCCGCGGCGGTTGGCCGTGAGCACGTCGAGGTTGCGCGGGACCGGATTTTGATGGGCGCCGAACGCCAGGGCTTCATGATGGACGAAGACGAGCGTTATGCGACCGCCGTTCACGAAGCCGGACACGTCGCGGTTGGTTTGGCGGTTGAGAATGGCGACCCGATTCACAAGGTTTCGATCCTGCCGCGTGGACGCGCGCTGGGTGTGACGCAGTCGTTGCCTGAGCGCGATCGGTTCATGAAGAAGCGCGAGTACCTCGAGGATCAGATTGCGTTGTTGCTCGGTGGGCGTGCGGCGGAGCAAATCCTGTTGCAGACGATGACTGCCGGTGCTTCAAACGACATCGAGCGTGCGGTTGAGATCGCGCGGAAGATGGTGAGCGAGTTTGGCATGAGCCGGTTGGGACCGATTCACCTCGGGAATTCGGATCAGCCGATCAGTCAGAACCTGCTCGATCGGATTGAAGAAGCGACGAACGAGTTGATCAATACGCAACTTGAACGTGCCTGTGCGATCGTCACTGCCGAGAAGGATTCGATTGCGCGTCTCGTCGAGTTGCTGATGGAGCGCGACACACTCGACTCCGCCGAGATCGCAAGCTGTTTCAGCAACAGCCCGATCGTACGCGCGGCTTAATCCGAGTTTTAGTGCGCTAACGCGTCTGGGTGTTCTGAGATATCGCGGACCGCACGGCTGCGGCCGGGCATTGTTACCAGTGCCAAGCCGGCAAAGATGAGCAGTGTGGCAATGGCGGTCCGCGAGCTCCATCGCTCGCCAAGCACCAACGGCGCGAAACCAAACGCGATCAGCGGCTGAAGATAGATGTAGATCGCGGCCGTGCTTGGCGACACGTGCGTCAGCGCCCACGAGTTGAGGTAGTAAGCACTCACGGTCGGCAACAAAATAATCAAACCCACCAGCAGCCACACCGTCCAGCCAATCGCAGCCACGTTCTCGTTTCCAAACGAGTAAAAACCCAACGGTACGACGATCACCGCACTCACCACGAATATCCACGTAATCACGTTCAGCGCGCCATAGCGCTCGAGTAGCCGCTTCGAAATCACGAGGTAAACGGCGTAGCACAGCGCGTTGCAGAGAAGCAGCAGGTTCCCCAGGGTCGTTTCGGACGTTAACTGCGCCTGCATCGGGTTTACGAGGTAGACGACGCCGGTAGCGGCCAGCACGATGCCCGCAACGCGCTTCAGCGACCAGTTGTCGTAACGAAAAAGAATACTTACGACGAGAGTGATCACCGGAATCGTTGCCGTTAGCAGCGCCGCGTTGATGACGGTCGTGAGCGACAGCGCTTTGACGTAGAGAAGTTGATTGCCAACAACGCCAGTGATGGCGCAAAGAACGAGCAGCATGAAGTCCTGCCGCGGCATTTTGATTAGAGGTTTGAGTTGACGTTGTAAGAGTGCGAAGGCGAGGGCGGCGCCCACAAGGCGGCACGCGACGAGGCTCGTGACGGACATCGAGCGCAAAACGATCTTCCCGATGATGGGCCAGATGCCGAAGAGTAGTTGAACTGCGATGAGCGCGAGATGAGGCCGGAAACGATGGCTCATACCACGAGGTAGAGCGGGTTTTCCAGGATCTTCTTGAATGTTTGCAGGAACTTCGCGCCGGTAGCGCCGTCGATGACGCGATGATCGCACGACATCGTGACGCGCATGATCTGCCGGATGACGATCTCGTTGTCACGGACGACCGGCTTCGGCGTCATCGCGCCCACAGCCAGGATCGCGCCTTCAGGCGGATTGATCACGGCGGTGAACTCGTCGATGCCGAACATGCCGAGGTTGCTGATCGAGAACGTCGCGCCGGTGTACTCTTCCGGTTTCAGACGCTTCGAACGCGCGCGTTCGGCAAGCTCACGCACTTCAGCCGCGATCTGGCTCAGCGACTTCTGATTGGCCGCACGCACCACGGGCGTGATCAAGCCGTCTTCAATCGCCACTGCCACACCGATGTCGGCCTGTTCGTAGTAACGAACAAACTTCTCCTGGAACGACGCATTCACTTCCGGATGCTGCATCAAGGCGGCGGCAGTGACTTTGATAATGATGTCGTTGATGCTGATCTTCAGATCGGGATCGAGTGCGTTGATACCCTTGCGCATTTCCGCGGCGCGATCCATCTCGATGTCCGTCGTAAGAAAGAAGTGCGGCACCGGCCCGAGCGATGTGACCAGTCGCTTCGCGATCGTTTGTCGAATTTGAGTGGCCGGTTCGTCGCGATACGCAGACGCAGCCGCGATCTGCGCCGGTTGAAACTGAGCCGGCTCGACGGCGCGTGGATAACGTTGCGGCGCAGCTTTCGGTTGGCTGAGCGCTGCTTCGATGTCTTTCTTGATGATACGTCCGTTAGGTCCGCTGCCCTGGACCGAGCGCAGATCGAGACCCGATTCCGCGGCCATACGCGCCGCAAGCGGCGACACGATCAATCTACCGGACTGAGCCGGCGCAGGAGCAGCAGCGGATTGGCGTCCATTGGCCGCGCTGCCAGCGGCAGCAGCTTGCGCTTGTAGTGGCGCCGGTTGTTCGGCCGCAGCCGGGGGCGGCGGTGGTTCGGGTTGCGCAGGCGCTTGTTGAGCAGGAGCCGGCGCGGCAGCCGAAGCTTCCGCAAGCAGGGAAGAGATGTCTTCGTCAGCTTCACCGACGATGGCGATCGGTTCTCCGAGCGGCGCCGACTGTCCCTCGCCCACAATAATCTTTCGCAGGACGCCATTCGCCAGCGCCTGCATTTCCATCGTCGCTTTGTCGGTATCGATTTCCGCGAGTGGCTCGCCCATGGCGACCTTGTCGCCCTCTTTCTTCAGCCAGCGCGAGATCTGTCCCTCCTCCATCGTTGGAGAGAGCTTCGGCATGATTACCTTTGTCGCCATAGAGTTTTAGCTAATCCAGATAAGCCACTTCACGTACTGCAGCCACAATCCTCGCCACGTCAGGTATTGCCAGAGTCTCGAGGTTCTTCGCATAGGGCATCGGCACGTCGGCACCCGACACGCGTTTGATCGGCGCGTCGAGATAATCGAAAGCGCGCTCCATGATCTGCATGCTGATCTCTGCATTCACGCCGCAGAGCGGATGCGACTCTTCAGCCACGACCACGCGATTCGTCTTCTTCACGGATTCAACAATCGTGTCGATGTCCAGCGGACGGATCGTGCGCGGGTCGATCACTTCGCACGACACACCTTGCTGCTCGAGTTGCTCGGCGGCTTTCAACGCCACCGGAACCATCAACGAGCGCGCGACAATCGTCACGTCTTTTCCTTCACGTTTGACGTCGGCGACTCCGAGCGGAATCGTGAAATCGGGATCGTCAGGAACTTCGCCCTTGTTGCCGTACATTCGTTCCTGCTCGATGAAGATCACGGGATCGTCGTCTCTGATTGCTGACTTCAACAGTCCCTTCGCGTCCGCGGGCGTTGAAGGCATTACAACTTTAATTCCCGGAAAGTGTGTGTACCACGATTCGAGTGCCTGCGAGTGCTGCGAAGAAACCTGAAACGCCGAACCGCCCGGTCCGCGAAACACGATGGGAATCTTGAACTGCCCACCCGACATGTAAAGCATCTTCGCGGCGGAGTTGATGATTTGATCTGTGGCCAGGATCGAGAAGTTGAACGTCATGAACTCGACGATCGGCCGGAGACCAACCATCGCCGCGCCGACGCCGAGCCCGGCGAATCCAAGCTCCGTGATCGGAGTATCGATAACTCGTTTTGGTCCAAACTCGTTCAGCAGGCCCTTGGTGACTTTGTAGGCGCCATCGTAGGCAGCCACTTCCTCGCCCATGATGAAAACTTTTTCGTCGCGGGCTAACTCTTCCCGGATCGCCTGATTAAGCGCTTCGCGTATGGTGATAGTCGACATGGATGCTATTGATTTCTGTTCCGGGATTCCTTCCGAGACGGCTCGATTGGGTTGGCGTAGACGTCTGTGTAGAGCTCCTCCGGGTCCGGCAAGGGACTCTCGTCGGCGAAGCGAAACGAGTCTTCCACTTCCTCGCGTATCTGCTTGTCGATCGCTTCGAGGCCTTTCTCGTCGATGACTTTCTCTTCGATTAAGCTCGCGGAGAAGAGCTTAATCGGATCGCGTTCCTGGTACTTCTCGATCTCCGCGCGCGTGCGATAGTTGCCGGGATCGGACATCGAGTGGCCCATGAAGCGATAGGTGCGCACTTCGAGCAACGTCGGCAGCGACTGCTTTCGTCCACGTTCAACTGCACGCATCACAGCTTCACGTACCGCCAGCACGTCCATGCCGTCAACAAACTCCGACGCCATCTCGTACGCGCAACCCTTTTGCGCGATGTCGCGCAACGACATGGCCCGCGCGAGCGAAGTGCCCATTCCGTACTGGTTGTTTTCGCAGATGTAGATGCAGGGAAGTTTCCAAAGCTGCGCCATGTTCAGCGACTCGTGAAACGCGCCCTGGTTCACCGCGGCCTCGCCGAAGAAACAGAGCGTCACCTGGTCCGTGCCCTGGTACATCGATGCGAATGCAGCGCCGGTCGCGAGTGGAATCTGGCCGCCGACGATGCCGTGACCGCCGAGAAAGCCAAGGCCTTTGTCAAACATGTGCATCGAGCCGCCTTTGCCTTTCGAGCAGCCCGTCGCTTTGCCAAACAACTCCGCCATGATCGCGCGCGCGGACATTCCTTTGGCGAGCGCGTGACCGTGTTCGCGATAACTGGCGATCACATAATCGTCCTGGCGAATCGCGGAGATCGCGCCGACGGCGACCGCTTCCTGGCCGATGTACAGGTGACAAAAGCCGCCGATCTTGCCCGCAACGTAAGCTTCCGCCGACTTCTCCTCGAAGCGTCGAATCAGGAGCATTTGCCGGTAAAGGCCGATGAGTTGTTCCTTGTTGAGCCCGGCGAAACGGTCTTTCTGGCGCTCTTTAACTTCTTCGCGTTCGCGGGCTAGTTGTTTGCGATCTACTTCGGCTGGTGCGTCGATCACTCCGGTGGAGCTTTGCTCGTCGGCTCCTGCTCGGGAGGGTGGTGCTGCAGTTTGTTTGCTCATGGATTGTTTTGAAAACCCGGATTATAGCCACAAAAGGCACAAAAAGCACAAAGAGGAATTAGAAAGTCCTTCTGTGTGCTTCTTGAGGCTTTTTGTGAATAAATTTGTGCGTCTTTGTGTTACGTCATCATGTCGATGGAGCTGACGCCGGCGCCGGCTACGGTGAGAATCGTCTTGCGGCTGTGCTTGTCGCGCTGCATGCGGCGGGCGGCGGCCGTCAACAATTCTTCACTGGTCTCCCCGTCTTCAGGGAAACAGGCGACTCCGATACTTACGCCCAAACCGATCATCGTGCCATTGCGGACTGAGAACAGTTGCTCTTCAACCGCATTGCGAACGCGGTCGGCAATGGACGCGGCCATCTTGCTCGACGCCATCGGCATGATTGCAACAAACTCATCGCCCGCGTAACGCGTGAGAATGTCCATCTGGCGCAACTCACGGCGCACAACACCCGCGACACTCGCCAACAACCGATCGCCGATCGAGTGACCGTACTGGTCGTTGATGACTTTGAAATCGTCGATGTCCATCGAGAGCACTGCGAGCGACTCGCGGTTCATCCGCTGGCACTCGGCGATACGCTGCTCGAGCATCATGTAGAAGCCGCGCGCGTTCGGCAGTTCGGTCAACGGATCAACGAGGGCACTCTCGCGCGTCTTTTCGTAAGTCAACGCGTTGTTGAGCGCGCTGGAGGCGTGCTGGCAAACCGATTCGAGCAATCGCACGTGTTCGGTCGTGTACGAGGTGCGGCTTTGCGAGTAAAGCGAGATCGCTCCAAACGCGCCATCTTCGCGTAACAACGGCGACACCAGCACACCGCGAAAACGTTTTGCGATCTGATCGGAGATTCCAACCATGTCCAGTTCCGGCGACGCGTTGCACATCGAGCGGCCGTTGGCGATCACCCAGCCCGTGATACCGTCGCCAACAGTAATTCGCCGGCTCGAAAACAACTCCGCTTCTTCGCCGACTGCATGCGCCGCAACCGCCTTGCCCGTTCGTTCGTCGACAAGGAAAATCACGCAACTATCGAAGGGAACGATCGACTTCAACTTGTTTGCGACCAGCGTGACCGTGTCGCTCAAGTTGAGTGACGAACCGATCGTCTGCGCGATCTCGTGAAGCGCGAACACCTCACGCTGTGCTTCGGAAATGGAACGGAACCCGGTTGACTCCTCGATCGGCGTGCCGAGAATGTCGGAAGCCAAACCCGCGTCGGGCTTGGTGCTCGTTTCCGTGTCGATCACGGACGCTGAGGCGACCTGTTCCTGAATGTCTTCTGAATCGATCAGACGGTCGAACTCTTCGACGTGTTCGGCAAAAATCTTCACGACCTTCGGATCGAACGCCGTGCCGACCATGCTGTTCAGCAGCGCCAGCGAATCCTCGCGTTTCATCCCTTTGCGATACGGACGATCGCAGCGCGTCGCGTCGTAGAAATCGACGACCGAGATGATTCGCGCGATGAGCGGGATCTGTTCGCCCTTCAGACCTTTTGGATAACCGCTGCCGTCCCACTTCTCGTGGTGGTAGCGCACGATGTCTTCAACCGGGTAAGGGAAGTTGACGCGTTTGAGAATGTCGCCGCCGACGGTCGGATGGATCTTCATCTTGGCGAACTCTGCTTCGGTGAGTTTGCCTGGTTTGTTGAGAATGTACTCCGGAACCGCGAGCTTACCGATGTCGTGCAACAACGCACCCGCATGCAGCGCGCTCAGATCGTTTTCCGAAACGTTGAAAAGCTTGCCCATCTGCGTCGCGTAGATCTGTGTGCGGCGCACGTGACCGTGAGTCGTCTGGTCCTTCGCGTCGATGGCGATCGCCAGCGACTCGATCGTGTTCATGTGAATCGTGGCCATCTCTTCCGCGTGCCGGCGTCGCTCGGCTTCGGCGTCGCTTAGTTCGCGCAGTCGCTTTTCGTTGAAGCTGTAAGCGAGATAGAAGAGGGCGCAGATCAGGACGGCAACGAGCACGATGGCAATGCCCTTGTCGAGCAGGAGCAGTGCGAGACTGACCGCAGAAACTGCGGCAAGTAGAGCAGTAGCCGGAGAGCTGAACTTCATAATGGGGCGATCAGGCAAGGAACCAGGTTTGAACACGTGCCAAACAGTGTTGGCACGTGCACAACTATAGGCTTTTCATTGAGATCTAGTCAAGCTCGGCGGTTAAAGCCTGAGCCTCGTTTACGGGCTGGCGGCAGACGTAATGCTGGCAGACGTAAGCTGTTGCGCGGCCGTCGAGCAGCGGCCGGTTTTGGAGCAGCGGGATTGCGCCCCTCGCCTCGGCATCGTCGATGAAGCCGGTGGCAACTACTTTGTTTGGCAGGTACTTGCGCCAGGTCTCCTGAAGCAAAGGTTGAATGTCTGCTGCGTCTTTGCCGACGATGGCGATCTCCTTGGAACTGGACAGCAGGAAGTCCACAGCCGAGAGCGCGTAGCCAAAACCGGACGGATAACGGCGCGCTTGATCCGCGATTATGGCCAAAACTTTTTCGGCGAGCTCGCGGTATTGTTCCTTGTTCGTGAGAATCGCGAGACGCAGCAGCACGGCTGCGGCAACGGAATTTCCCGAGGGCGTGGCGTTATCAAAATAATCCTTCGAGCGCACGATCAGGTCCTCGTGACTCTTGCCCGTGAAGAAAAATCCGCCGCCTTCCCCGTCCCAGAACTCGTCGATCATGCGATCTGTCAGGGCGATCGCTTCACGGAGCCAGCGAAACTCGCCGGTCGTTTCAAACAACGTGACGAGGCCCTCGATCAAGAAAGCGTAGTCTTCGAGATAGGCATTGAATTTTGCGACGCCGTCTTTGTACGTCCGGAGCAGAAAACCGTCGCGGCGAAGATTTGCCAGGACGAATTCCGCGTTTCTGCGGGCGGCTTCGGTGTAGTCAGGACGGTTCAGGATCACGCCGGCTTCGGCGAAGCTCGCGAGCATCAGGCCGTTCCAGGCGGTGATGATCTTTTCGTCGCGATCGGGTTTGATTCGTTTTTCGCGGTGTTCGAAGAGTTTTTGAAGGTTCTCAAGTTTAGGTTTTGGCAACGAGGAATTCACGTTGAGGATGTTCTTGCCTTCAAAGTTGCCGCCTTCGGTGACGTTGTAGTACGCGTTGAATCGTTGAGCTTCCTCTTTGCCGAGAACGGAGGTGATTTCATCCAAATCCCAAACAAAGAACTTGCCTTCATGTCCTTCGGAGTCGGCGTCCTGGGTTGAATAGAAACCGCCGTCGGGATCAGTCATCTCGCGCAGCACGTAATCGAGAATGCCTTCGGCGGTCTCGCGCGCGAGCGGCTCCTGTGCGACCTGGAAGTAGTGCAGATAGAAGCGCGAGAGCAGGGCATTGTCGTAAAGCATTTTTTCGAAATGCGGGACGAGCCATTTCGCGTCTGTCGAGTAACGATGAAAGCCGCCGCCGAGCTGATCGTACATGCCGCCGTGGGCCATCTTTTCCGCCGTGTGCCGCACCATCTCGAGCGCGTCTTTGTTCCCGGTGAGCTTGTATATGCGCAGTAAGAACTCAAGCGACATCGCCGGCGGAAACTTCGGCGCGCCGCCGAAGCCGCCGTTTGTCGAGTCGTAACTCCGCACCATGCCGGCGTACGCCACGTCGAGCAGTTCTTTGTCAACGGGATTGTCCGAGGCGCCGGATTCACTTAACCGGCGCAGCTCTCGCAACAGTGACGTTCCCGTTTCGATGATGTCGTCTTTACGATCGCGATAGGCTTCCGCGACGCTGATCAGCACGCGTGGAAAACCGGGCATGTTGTAACGATCCTGCGGCGGGAAATACGTGCCGCCGTAGAACGGCACGCCGTCCGGCGTGAGAAAGACCGTCATGGGCCAACCGCCGTGATGCGTCATCATCTGCACGGCGTTCATGTAAATCTGATCCAGATCCGGGCGCTCTTCGCGATCGACTTTGATGTTCACGAAGAGCTCGTTCATGAGTTGCGCGATGTGTTCGTCCTCGAACGACTCATGGGCCATCACGTGACACCAGTGACAAGCGGAATAGCCGACGCTCAACAGCACGGGCTTGTTTTCGCTGCGCGCTTTCGCAAACGCCTCGTCGCCCCACGGATACCAGTCGACCGGGTTGTGCGCGTGCTGAAGAAGGTAAGGACTGCTTTCGTTGATCAGATGATTCGTGTGTTCCGCTTGTTCCATTTGAGACCTGCTTGCTTAGTTAGTCTTTGAACCAGTAGGGCGTCTTTTTTGTCCAGGGATTGTTTGGGTACTTGCGATGCAGCACGTCGAATGCTGCTTTGGACCAGCGCGGGCTGTCCTTGTCGGTGCAGCCGTAGCGCGTTGTTCTTACCGCGAGATGGAGCGCTTCCGGCACGCGCGGATCGTTCGGGTGCGTGTTGGCCCATTGAATAACTTGCCGGACGATGTAGTTTGGAGCGGCGCCGAGAGAACGCAGAGCCGCCCACTCTTTTTCGGCCTTCGCGGATTCGGCTGCGGAAAGAAAACGTGGCGGCTTGCCGGTCGTGACCGCGGTGAACTGGACGACTTCACGATTTTCTTCCGCCGTAGCGGGTTGGAACGAGGCAGAGCACCACCAGTTGTCGCGATACGAGTCTTGTTCGGTCAGTGCAATTACCCGGCCAATACCAGCATCGACGACGGGTTCGAGACCGGGCGTTTTCAGCCATGCGTAGATTGCCGCAAACTTCTTCTCGTCGGGTTGAGCAGTGGATGAATAGTCGTTTAGCAGCCCCGACAGCTCAGGAAAAAGACCGGCGAGAACGGGCGTCAACTCGTCCGCGGTTTTGGTGTCGCCAAGTAATGCTGCACGCAGCCACGCGGCCTGCGCGAGATCGCGCCGTGGTCCAATCGGCAGCACCTTGCTGGTGGCAGCTTCCTTGAGCACTGAAAGCGGCAACTGCTGGTTGATTGCCTTGGCGGCGTCGACGTCGAAAAACGGTTTGCCGAATTGGTCCTTTGTCTCGTCTGACACTTCGGCGTTTTCAACCGGCAGTTCGCGTCCGTCATCATTCCAACTGAGAGCGGCGGGAACGCGCGCGGCATCAGCCAAAAACTCGTCGAGAGAACTGGCGAGCAGCATTCTTTGACTGGTCAGCAGATTCAACGCCGACTCGTCGAAGTGGGCGCGATCGCTTTTCAACGTTTGGTCGAGCAACGTGCGTGCTTCGTTGCTCTTACCGGTCTCAAGCAGCAGACGAATCGCGTGATAACGTGCTGAAGCAAACGCGGCCGAGCGGTTGTTTACCTTCAACGCCTCCGCGAGTAGCTCGTTTGCCTTCGCGTGTTGACCATCAATGAGACTCAGTGAAGCGATCAACCACTGATTTGAACGACTGGCTTGCCACCGAGAGATGGCATGATCTTCGGCTGCCTGACTCGA
>DASUPR010000263.1:0-15995 GCA_036281015.1 Pyrinomonadaceae bacterium | reverse complement strand
CGAGGTCGCGCTGTCGGTTGGACCAGTCACCGGTTCGGTCGACGTTAGCGCTGAAGCGCCCGTCATCAACACCACACAGCAGGACTTCTCGACCAACATCAACCAGACGTCAATCAACGAGCTCCCAATCAACGGACGCCGCTGGTCCAACTTTGCCCTGCTCACGCCGGGTGCGGTGCCGGACGGAACGTTTGGTTTGATCAGCTTCCGCGGTATCTCGGGCCTGCTCAACAACAACACGATCGACGGCGGCGACAACAATCAGGCGTTCTTCGCTGAAGAGCGCGGCCGCACGCGTATCAGCTACTCGATCAGCCAGGCAGCCATCCGCGAGTTTCAGGTCAATACTTCGAGCTACTCAGCCGAGTACGGACGTTCCGCCGGCGGCGTGGTCAACGCCATCACCAAGAGCGGTACAAACGAGTTTCACGGCGGTCTTTTCTACTATCAACGCAACAACAAGTGGGGCGCCCGCAACCCGCTCGCAACGCGCCAGGAATTGATCAACGGCGTCTTTACGCCGGTCGGTTTCAAGCCGAAAGACGTGCGGCACCAGTTTGGCGGCACGATCGGCGGCCCGATCGCCAAAGACAAACTGTTTTTCTTCTTTAGCTACGACCAGCAGAAACGAAACTTTCCGGGCCTTTCAATCTTTAGCCAGGGCACCTTCCTGAACCTGAGCAGCACCGTCCGCAACAACATCGTTGCCCGCGGTGTGACCTCCGGTCAGGTCGATAACGCTCTCAACTTCCTCCGGAGTCTTACGGGTCCAGTGGCCCGCACCGGAGATCAAAAACTCTTCCTGCCCAAGATCGACTGGATCATCAACGACAAGAACACGCTGACCGTCAGCTATAACCGCTTGCGTTGGGAGTCGCCCGCGGGCATTCAGACGCAGGCAACCAACACCCGCGCAATCGACAACTTCGGCGACGACTTTGTCGAGATCGACGCGGTCAACGTGAAGCTGGCTTCAACCATCACGCCGACCCTCTTGAACGAGTTTCGTATGCAGTGGGGCCGTGACAACGAGTTTCAGTTCAGCCAGCCGCCCGCACCCGGCGAGCCAACCAATGCTCCGGGCGGACGTTCGCCACAGACCTTCATCCAGAATGGTTTCTCGTTTGGTATGCCTGAGTTCCTCGAGCGTGCCAAGTTCCCAGATGAGCGGAGATGGCAGTTTGCCGACACCGTCACGATGACTCAGGGAAATCACACCGTGAAGTTCGGCGGCGACATCAACTTCGTTAAGGACGACATCAACAACCTGCGTTTCCTCGGTGGTGAGTTCAACTACACCGGCGGCAATGGCTTGCCGGACTTCATCGTTGACTACACCAACTGGGTGACCAATGGCGGCATTCGCTCGTTGGTTCCCAACGCCGATGGCATACCGAACAGTGGCGACGAGAGTCGCGGACTCTGCGTCGGCTCGACGCGTCGCGCCGGCAAGTGCTACGCCGGTAACTTCAATCAGGGATTCGGTGTTCTCGGTCTTACGATGAAGACCACCGACTTCAACTTCTTCGTTCAGGACGACTGGCGCGTGACGCCGCGGTTCACTTTGAACCTCGGTTTGCGCTACGAGTACCAGCTAAATCCCGATCCGGTTGCAGTGAATCCGCTGCTGCCGCAGACGGCCAACAAGGTCGACGACCGGAATAACTTCGGTCCGCGCATCGGTTTTGCTTACGACCTGACCGGCGACGGCAAGACCAGTATCCGCGGTGGCTGGGGTCTCTATTACGGCCGCGTGATTAACTCGACCGTTTACAACACACTCGTCAACACCGGCGTCGGCATCGATCAAGGCCAGCGACAGTTCACGTCCAGCGCCAACAACCTGCCGACGGCTTGTACGCAAGCGAACCCGGCGCTCAACGCCAACGACTGCCCGTTCTTACCGATCTTCCCGAATCTCCTGCCGTCGTCCAACCCGCCGGTTGGCGCGATTCAGTTCTTCGACGATGACTTCCAGCTCCCGCAGATTCATCAGTGGGACTTCATCTTCGAGCGTGAGATCGCTAGAAACACGGTCGTCTCTGCTTCGTATCTCGGCAGCTTTGGCAACTCGTTGCCAAACTTCGTCGATACCAACCTGCCGCAGGCTCGCCGCCTCGTCGCTCTGAACGTGGTCGGTGGCCCATTCGGCGGCTCCACGTATCAGACGCCGATTTTCGTCGGCGCCAGACCGGACACGCGCTTTGCGCAATTGACGGCAATCCGTAGCGACGTTCATTCGAAATACCACGCGCTGGTGCTTCAGGCCAATCGTCGTTTGACCAAGGGCCTGCAGTTCCAGACGAACTACACGTTGTCGCGTGCCAATGACCTCGGTCAGAGCTCCGTCACGTTCACAACCAATAACCTGCCGTTCAACGCTTTCGATCAGCAGGGTGAAGACGCGCTGTCGAACTTCGACCGCCGGCAGAAATTTGTGGCGAGCGTTGTTTGGAGCCCGAACCCGTTTGCCGATGGCGCTGCCAAGCATATCTTCAACGGTTGGACGTTCGCGCCAATCCTGAATGCGTTCTCCGGCCAACGCTTTACCGGTAACGTCGGTGGCAGTATCGCGACGACGACCTTCGGTTTCGGTCAGAACTGCGGAACTGCGAATGCTACTGCTGATTGCTTTACGCCAGGCGGTGGTGTGAATGGTTCCGGCGGCGCCAACAGGTTTGCGCTGGTTCCGCGTAACTTCTTCAAGCAGCCGAACATTTGGTACGTTGACGCTCGGCTTTCGCGACGCTTCAGCATCACTGAAGGAACGAAGCTTGAGTTCCTCGTGGAAGGATTCAATGTGTTCAACCGCACGCAAGTTACGTTCGTGAACAGCACGATTTATAACTTGTCAGGCAACACCCTGACGTTCAACAATCCGTTCGGAAACACGACCGGCGCTGACAGCACCTTGTTCCGTGAGCGGCAGGTGCAGTTTGCGGCCCGCTTCGAGTTCTAAATCGTAACCACTTTCAATCCACAGATTACACAGACTCTTCTGTGTAATCTGTGGATTCTTCTTTCCACGCCTTCCAGCCGCCCGCCATCGAAAACACGTTCGTGTAACCCATCTTTTGCAACGCGTCTGTCGCGAGCGCCGAGCGATACCCGCCGCCGCAATAGAGAATTAGTTCCGTGTCTTTGTCCGGGACTGTTCTCTCAATATCGCGTTCGATGATGCCTTTGCCGAGGTGAATCGCGCCCTTTGCGTGCGCGGCTTCCCATTCGTTGTCTTCGCGAACGTCGATCAGCTTCGCGTCCTTGTTTGCGCGCAGTCGTTGTTCGGTTTCGGCGACGGAGACCTCGCGAATTCGTGTCTTTGCGTCGTCGACGAGCTTTAGAAAGCCTGCGGTATGTTCCATGTGGTGGTCCTCTTACTGTCGTTTTGGTTAGCGCTTGCGAATGATTATAATGCCCGGTCTTTTAACACTTATCACTGGTCTAAGAGGGGATTCCTACAAAATTGGCAGACGAACAGTTTGACGTAACGATTATTGGCAGCGGTCCCGGAGGTTATGTAGCCGCAATTCGCGCCGGTCAGTTGGGACTGAAGGCCGCAATCGTTGAAAAGGATACCCGCTTGGGCGGCACGTGTACGCTGCGCGGGTGCATTCCGACGAAGCAGATGTTGATGTCGGCGCACGTTTTCGAGCAGATGCAGCACGCGGCGGATTTTGGCGTGCAGGTGTCGGGAATTCAGCTCGCGTTTGCCGACGTGCAGAAGCGCAAAGACAAGGTCGTGCTGAAGAATTCGAAGGGCATCGAGTATCTGATGAAGAAAAACAAGGTGACTGTGTTCAAAGGCACCGGCAGGCTCGGGTTGCCGGGCCGGGTTGAAGTCACCGACGCCGAAGGCAAAAAGCAAACGCTGCAAACAAAGAACATCATCATCGCGACTGGTTCTGTCGTGCGGCCGATTCCGGGTTTTGAAACTGACGGTAAGCAGGTCGTCAACAGCGATCACATTCTCGAGTTGAAAGACGTGCCGAAGTCGTTGATCGTGATGGGTTCGGGCGCGGTTGGTGTCGAGTTTGCTTCGGTGTATTCGCGTTTTGGCGCGCAGACGACGATTGTCGAATTGTTGCCGCGGCTCGTGCCGTTGGAAGACGAAGAAGTTTCGAAGGAGCTCGAACGCAGTTTTCGTAAACGCGGCATCAAGTCGGTTGTAGATACAAAACTGGAGAAGCTGGAAAAGACCCCGACGGGCGTGAAGGTCAGCGGCAAGAACGGCAAAGGCGAGGAAGTCACGCTCGAAGCGGAGATGTTGCTGGTCGCCGTCGGGCGCATGCCTTACACGCAAGGACTCGGGCTTGAAGGAACGAAGATCAAAGTCGAAAAGGGTTTTATTCAGGTCGACGAGTATCAGCAGACAGCGGAGAAGGGCGTGTATGCGATCGGCGATGTGGTGCCGACGCCGTTGTTGGCCCACCTCGCGTCGAAAGAAGGCATCGTCGCGGTCGAGCACATGTCGGGACAAAAAGACGTGCGCCCGATCAATCTTCGCCTCGTGCCGAACTGCACGTACTGCGATCCGGAAATCGGCTCGGTCGGACTGACGGAAGCGAAAGCGAAAGAGCAGGGCTACGACGTGAAAGTCGGGCGTTTCCCGTTCTCGGCTTCCGGCAAGGCGCGCATCATCGGCGAAGAAGAAGGGTTCGTGAAGATCGTCAGCGAGAAGAAATACGACGAGATTCTCGGCGTACACATCATTGGTCCACACGCGACGGAGTTGATTGCCGAAGCGTGTGTGGCGATGCAGCTTGAATCGACCGCGGACGAACTCGGCCGCACAATGCACGCGCATCCGACAATTTCCGAAGCCGTGATGGAAGCCGCCGAAGGCGTTCACGATCTGGCTGTTCACATCTAAACCGTTTTGTTCTTATCCCTTCCTTTCTGAGTCCCGCTAGCGGGAGACCCAGGGAAGGGGAATTTAAAATGAGTATCAACACAAGCTATAGCCCTCCTGAATCAATAAACGGCGAGCGGTTGACGTGTACGAGCGAAACCACGCTCAAACCGGAACAACTGCTCGAACTCTATCGCTACTTAAAGCTCACGCGACTGGTCGAAGAGCGTTTAGTGAATCTGTATCGCCAGACGAAGGTTGTCGGCGGCGTGTTTCGTTCGCTCGGTCAGGAAGCCACGGCTGTCGGCACTGCTTACGCGCTCCAGCCGGAGGATTTCATCACGCCGTTGATTCGCGATCTCGGCGCGGTGCTCGTCAAAGGCATTCGCCCGCGCGACATCTTCGCGCAGTACATGGCGAAGGCGTGGGGCCCGTCCGGTGGGAGAGATCTCAACATTCACTTCGGCGACATGGAGAAGGGCTTTATTGGCCCGATCTCGCATCTCGGCGACATGATCCCGGTGATGACCGGCATCTTGCTCGGCGGACGTTTGAAGCAGAAGAAGTTTGTTGGCGTCGCTTATATCGGCGACGGCGGCATGAGCACGGGCGCGTTTCACGAGGGTTTGAATTTCGCCGCCGTGCAGAAGTTGCCGTTGATTGTGGTCGCGGAGCACAACCAGTACGCGTATTCAACGCCGACGAGTATGCAAACGGCTGTTAAAGATCTCGCTGAAAAGGCCGCGGGTTACGGCATACCGGCTTACATCGTCGACGGCAACGACGTGATTGCCTGTTATGAAGTGACGAAGCGCGCGGCTGACTACGCGCGTGGCGGTGGCGGCGCGGTGTTGATTGAAGCGAAAACTTATCGCCGTAAGGGCCACGCGGAGCACGACGATCAGCGTTACGTCGCGGCGGGCGAGGTCGAATGGTGGGAAAAGAACAACGATCCCGTCGATCGGTTCGAGAAATATCTCCGTGAAAGTAACTTTACCCAACAACAGCTCGACGATATTACAGCGGACGTCGTGCGCCTGATCGACGAAGACTGCGCCTGGGCCGAGTCGTCGCCGATGCCCGAACCCGAACAGGCCGCGTACAACGTTTTCGACAACAGCGTCGTACCTCCGGCTTTCCGGCCGAAAGTTTTAGAGTCGTAAAAATGTCAACCACAGTTAAAAAGGAACATAAGTCTGCTCGTCCCGAACGCGGCGGTCAGGCCACGATGGTCGAAGCAATTCGCCAGGGAATCTGGGAAGAGATGGAACGCGACCCGTCTGTTTTCGTCATCGGCGAAGACGTCGGCGCTTACGGCGGCGCGTTTAAGGTCACGGATGGTTTGATCGATCAGTTTGGCAAAGAGCGCGTGATCGACACGCCGATCTCCGAAGGCGCGATTGTCGGCGCCGCGTGTGGCGCGGCGTTGATGGGCATGCGTCCGGTCGCGGAGTTTCAGTTTATCGATTTCATCTCCGCCGGGTTCGATCTGCTGACGAACTACGCGGCGAAGTGCCGTTATCGCTGGGGCGCTGGACTGCCGACCGTGTTTCGTGGTCCATGCGGTTCGGGCGTGCGTTCTGGCCCGTTTCATTCGCTGAACGCAGAATCGTTTTTCCTGAACACAGCGGGACTGAAGATCGTCGAACCTTCGACGGTATACGATGCGAAAGGACTGATCAAAGCGGCGATTCGCGATCCCGATCCGGTGCTCTATTTCGAACACAAAAAGCTCTATCGCTTACCGCGTTTGCGTGAAGAGTTGCCGGCTGACGATTACATCGTCGAGATCGGCAAAGCGCGCGTGGCGCGCGGCGGAAGAGACCTGTCGATCATCACTTTCGGCGCGATGGTCCTGACCGCGCTCGATGCCGCAGAAGAGCTCGAACGTGAAGGTCTCGACGTCGAGGTCGTCGATTTAAGAACGTTAGCGCCGCTCGACAAAGAAGCGATTCTCGCGAGTGTGAAGAAGACGAATAAGGCGATCGTGTTGCACGAAGCGTCGCGCACGGGCGGCATTGGCGGCGAGATTGCGGCGACGCTCGCGGAAGAAGCGTTTGAGTGGCTTGACGCGCCCGTGATTCGCGTCGCATCGCTCGACACGCCGGTGCCTTATTCACCGCCGCTTGAGGACTACTATCTGCCGCAAACGAAAGACGTTGTCGATGCGGCGCGCAAGCTTGCTGCTTACTGATCTGGATAAGACGGAGACGAGATGAGTACTGAAGTGGTCATGCCGCAGATGGGCGAATCCATCGCGGAGGGAACGATTACGAAGTGGTTGAAAAAGGTCGGCGAACGCGTCGAACGCGACGAGCCGTTGTTTGAGATCTCGACGGACAAAGTCGACGCGGAGATACCGTCGCCGGCTGCGGGAACGTTGACGGAGATCCGGTTCAAAGAGGGCGACACAGTTGAGGTCAACACGGTCATCGCTGTGTTGGACGGCGATGGTTCTGGTCCATCTGTTCAATCCCCGTCCCCCCAGCCCGCTGCGGTTGAACCACCTCCGCCACCAGCTCCAACTCCACCTCCGCCACCAGTTGAAACTAAACCTGAGCCACCTCCGCCGCCGGCAAAGCCCGCGGAGCCAAAACCCGCGGAGCCAACAGTCGAGGAGCTGCGCCGGACAAAATCGAGCCCGCTGGTCCGTAAGATCGCGCAGGAACACAACGTCGATATTTCCCAGCTCGAAGGCACTGGTCTAAGCGGCCGTGTCACCAAGAACGACATCCTGAGCTACATCGAATCCGGCGCCCCGGCTACTGCACCCGCAGCGCCAGCGGCGCCACGTCGCCCCGAAGCGCCCGCCGGAGCTCCTGCTGCGCCGTCAATGCCCGCGGAACTTCCGGCGCCTCCGCCGCCACGCCCACAAATGGGCGATCGCGTCGAACCGATGAGCGTCATGCGCAAGAAGATCGCCGAGCACATGGTCCAGTCTCGCCGTACTTCCGCGCACGTCACCACGGTCTACGAAATCGACATGACGCGCGTGGCAAAACTCCGCGAAAAGCATCGCGACAGTTTCTACGAGCGCACCGGGACCAAGCTCACGTACATGCCGTTCATCTTTGAAGCGTTGATCAAAGGCTTGCGCAAGTTTCCAATCTTCAACGCCCAGGTGAGTGGTGAACAGATCATTTACAAACAGGACATAAATCTCGGAATGGCAGTGGCCCTCGATTGGGGCCTGATCGTTCCTGTGATCAAGCGGGCCGACGATCTGAGCATCTCGGGCCTTGCACGAGCCGCGAACGACCTCGCCGATCGGGCCAGGACCAAGCAATTGAAGCCAGACGAGGTAACCGGCGGCACGTTTACTATCACCAACCCGGGCGTCTTTGGTGGTCTATTCGGCACGCCGATTATCAACCAGCCACAGTTGGCTATCCTGGGCGTCGGAAAGATCGAAAAACGGCCCAAAGTAATGACCAATTCGGACGGCGATGACTTTCTCGCCATTCGCTGGTTGTGTTACTTCGCTTTGAGCTTCGATCATCGCGTAATCGACGGCGCCGACGCCGAACGCTTCCTCGCTTTTGTGAAGGAGGAGTTGGAATCAGGTGATTTTTCCGTGTAGTTTTCGCGAGATCTGGAGTACAAAGTGAGATGCTTCATTGCGATACAGTGGTGATTCGATGAAGAATCGGGGAGCCTATTGACTTAGTTCCTTGTAAGTTTTAAGAGATGTCATCCGCAAAATTTGACGAGCGGGAGGCGAGTGGCGAGAACTCGCCAACTTGAAGCGGTCCGTTAGAAATGACGCGCCGAGACCAGCAAAGTGACAAGGAGATAAATCGATGGTATTCACTAAACATAAATTGTTTGCCCCGGCAGTGCTTACTACCTGCCTACTAGTGTTTTCAGCCTCCCCAATTCTGGCTCAAGATACAACCAATCCGGCCGGCTCGCGCACAGTAACCAGCGGCCAGAAGATGAAGCTTAAAGGTGTGGTCACCCGTCGTGACGCCGACACGTTCACAGTGCGCGACATGAATGGCGTGGATACGGTGGTTCGCCTGGATGATAGGACCAGCGTGAAGACTAAAGGCGGATTCCTTCGTGGCGGAACCAACTATGCCCAGACCAGCATCCTGCGCGGCTTGAACGTCGAGGTTGAGGGACGCGGCAATGCTTCAGGTGAGTTAGCTGCGGAGAAAATAAGGTTCAACGAATCAGATATGCGCGTTGCCCGTGCGGTTGAATCGCGTGCGCAACCGCTTGAAGAGAGAGCTGACACCACTGAAAACAAACTCAGCCAGGTTGAAGCCAACGCCCAGCGCCTGTCGGGCCAGTTGGAAGAGTTAGCGGCTGTTTCGAACGCAGCACGTGGCGGCGCCAAGGCTGCGCAAGCGACGGCTGATGCGGCCGTTGCCGGCGTCAACGCCACCAACGAGCGCATTTCTGCTCTCGACGACTACCAGCCGCAGGACGCTGCTGCAGTGAACTTCCGTTCCGGCAGTGCCGTCCTTTCGACTGATGCGAAGGCCACTCTCGATCAGATTGCCAGCAAGGCGATGAACGCGAAGGGCTACGTCCTCGAAGTTTCCGGTTATGCGGATTCGCGAGGCAGCGTCAATCTCAACCGGCAACTGAGCCAGCGTCGTGCTGACGCCGTCATCCGTTACCTCGTTGAGAACCACAGCATTCCGCTGCGCCGGATCATCACGCCGTTTGGTTATGGCGAAATGAATCCAGTTGCGGAGAATGAGACCCGTGATGGCCGTGCGCAGAATCGCCGCGTAGAGATCAAGCTGCTTGTCAACAAGGGCCTGACCGCTCCTTCGCCGACGATGAACCCGGGAACGTCGGGTAACTAACTTCTAACGCTTCTGTGGAGAAGCACCCTCGGGTGCAACTCCACGGAGGCGACGGGGCACCAAAGAGTCGTGGATCGTGCCGTAACAAAAGCGGTAGGATAAGAAACGTGCCGGTCACGACGAGCGGTACGTGCAAGACTTGAGGGTGTCACGATGATGTTAGAGGCTGAGAGAAAATTCTGGCGTCCGGCATTCCTACTCGTAGTGCTGGCGCTTTTTCTTTGCGTTTCACTTTCCGCTACCACGGCTAACGCGCAAGGCGGTGTCAAGGACCTGCCGCCACCGCCGCCGGCCTGGAAGCCTAAACCCACTCCTACACCCAAGCCGCCCGAGCCGGAAGTGCTCGAGGTTGTGCGAGTCACTTCAAACCTCGTGATGGTGCCTGTCTCTGTGACTGACTCGACGGGCAACGCTGTTCTGGGACTCACGAAAACTGATTTCCGTCTCATTGAAGAAGGGACGCAAAAGGAGATCACCGATATCGGCGATCCCGAACAAGTGCCGCTGTCGATTGCATTGCTGTTTGATGTTTCGAGCAGCGTGAGTCAGAAGGGTTTCTTTGTCTCGCAACAGAATGCGGCTGCGGCGTTTTTGAAGCTCGTGATGAAGCCTGCGGACAAGGCCGCGATCTTCACGATTACCGACAAGCCGACAATGATTCAGCCGCTTGCTTCTGCAGAAGCGTCAGCAGCGAAGGTGTTGACGATTCCCGCGGCGACCACGCCGGTTCCGACCGCTTTCTACGATACTGTTAACGCCGCGGCGAAGTATTTGACTGACAATGCGCCGAGTAATCACCGGCGCGTCATCGTGGTGTTGTCAGACGGCGACGACAATTTCAGCGAAGCGATCCGCGAGCTGTCGATTGCCGAGGCGCGTGCGCAGCAGGACGGGAAGACTACTTTTGCCAGCACGCGTGCGGGTTTGCAGGCGCGTCACCGCCGTGCGGTGGAGAATGTGCAGCAGGCCGTGCAAAAGGCTGACGTGATCTTTTACTCCGTGAATCCGGGTGGTCCGTCGGTGAAGTTGAATCAGATTAGTATGCGGGCCGAGCTCGGCATGGAGTCGATTGCCGCGACGACGGGCGGCACTGCGTTCGTGCCTGAGTCGGATAAGGATCTCGATCGTGTGTTTCGGCAGGTAGCGGCGGAGTTGCGGGGGCAGTATTTGCTTCAGTATTACGCGAACCAGGAAGCGCCGCCGAATCAGTTTCGGCGGATTGAGGTTCAAGTGCCGGCGCGCGGCGATGTGCGCGTCCGCGCACGGCAGGGTTACTATCCAAAGGCAAAGTAGGATCAACAATCGAAAATCGCCAATCAACAATTTCCCTCACTGTCTCATCACGACCAGTACGTCAGCCAAGCGGTTGATGACAGTCAACAACGTTCGTCCGGCGGCGTCGTACTGACTCGCCGCCGCCAACTCTTCAGCCTTTGCGGCGCCGGCTGCTGAGCCCGCGAGTTTGATGTAGTAAGGCTGCAGCTCAGGCTGGCTGCGAAATTCGGTTTCTAACCTGTCAAGCCCTTCACGAAAGTCCTGAAAACCCTTCCTGACGACCGCCTTGCTCTGCTGGTTCGCTTGAATCACTGACTGCGAAGCCTCGTTTTTCTTGATCGCTTCATCGACGGACGCAAGGCCGCTGGCGACGCCTCCGAGCAAGTAGATGAACTTAGTCATTAATTTGATCTGCTCGGCGACTTTCGTGGCGCCTGCGGTGCGTGCTGCCGCGACCTTCTGCGCGGATGACTGCGACGGCGTCGTCGATCTGCTGGACCGGCGTCGCGTTTGACCCAGCGCTGCGGTGGGCGCAATAAGAATTGCTACGAGCAAAGCAATGGCGATACGTTTCACAATTGATTCTCCTCTTTAACTTTCCCGGGAGAGCGATTGTAGAATGACGCAGAAAGAATATAAAGTGGTTGCATGATCGGGGAAAAAAAGCTGCTGGTCCACAGGCTCGGACTTATTGATTACAAAGCGGGCTTGGCGCTTCAGAAGGAGATCGAACAGGCGGTCAAGCTTCGCACCCAACCCGACACGCTTTTGTTGCTGGAACATCCGCACACGCTCACGATCGGGCGCCGTGGCGACAGCTCGGCAGTGTTGCTGGACGCGGAACAGTTGCAACAGCGCAACGTCACTGTATTTGAAACGAACCGTGGTGGGAAAGTTACTTATCACGGCTTGGGCCAGGTCGTCGGTTATCCGATCGTCAATCTAAGTCCGGAACGCGAAGACGTGCATCGCTACGTGCGCGATCTCGAAGAAGTCTTGATTCGCGCGATGTCTGACTTTGGCATCGAGGCTTTTAGGATTGATGGGTTGACCGGCGTCTACACCGCGCGCGGAAAGATCGCGGCCATCGGCGTACATATCGCGCGCTGGGTCACCACGCACGGTTTTGCGCTCAACGTTAATACCGATCTCAGTTATTTTGATTTCATCATTGCTTGCGAAGGCGAACCGGTAACTTCGATGGAGCAGTTGCTCGGTTCCGAAACTCAATTGAGCGAAGTAGAAGATCGCATCGTGGCGCGGTTTGCTGAAGTGTTTGCGATGCGAGTTGAAATGGACTCATGCTTACAACTGACCTGATCCACGAAGCGCGTGAACGCATCACGCCGCGCATTCATCGCACACCGGTTGTTACCTCGCGGCAGTTTAATGAGGTGGCCGGAAAGCAAGTCTTCTTCAAATGCGAAAACCTGCAACGCGCGGGCGCGTTCAAGATTCGCGGGGCTACGAATAAGATTCAGTCGTTGACTGACGAAGAAAAGAGCCGCGGGATCGTGGCGTTCTCGTCCGGCAATCACGCGCAGGCGGTGGCGCTTGCGGGTCGTGAGGCGGGCGTGCGCGTGCTGGTCGCGATGCCTGAAGACGCGCCGAAGTTAAAGGTTGCGGGGACGCGCGGTTATGGCGCGGAGATAATTTTTTACGATCGTCACAAATCGGACCGCGAGCAGTTTGCGCTTGACCTGGCGGAACGTGAACGGCTCGTAATGGTCCCGCCGTACGACGACTATTTGATCCTTGCGGGCCAGGCGACGTGCGGGCTCGAGTTGCTTGAAGAGGTGCCGGATCTCGATTGCGTGCTGACGCCGTGCAGTGGTGGTGGTTTGTTTGCGGGTGTGGCGAGTGCGGCGCGGATGATGAATCCGCGGATACGTTGTTTTCCGGTTGAACCCGACACTGCTGACGACACGCGGCAATCGTTCGTGAAAGGCGAGCGTGTTTCGATTCCACCGCCGCCGACGATTGCGGATGGTTTGCGAGTGCAGATACCGGGAACGCTGACGTTTCCGATCGTGCAGCAGTTGGCTGAAGACGTTTTGACAGTTACGGATGAAGAGATCCTGGAGACGTTGCGGTTTGTGCTCACGCGGATGAAGTTGCTGGTTGAGACTTCGGGCGTTTGCGCTGCGGCGGCGGTGATGTTTAAGAAGCTGCCGGCTGACGTGCAGCGCGTCGGAGTCGTGTTGTCAGGCGGCAACATCGATCCGGATCAGCTTGCTACAGTACTCGGTAAATAATCTCGCCCGCTGCGAATGAGGCGAGGTTTGCGGCCACGATGGCAGCGAAATCTCGCCACATGGATCGTTTGCCTAATTCAGCGGCGCTGCCGAAAGCCAGCCAGAACAAAATGCACTCTGCGACGGGCGCGAAAGTTTCCGCGACCAGCAGAAACACAGCGCGCGAGTAGTTCACCATTAGCAACGGCAAGACAAGCGTGACGACGGGGTACGTGCAGGCTGTGAGCCAGAGACCGGCGATAAGACGGTGGCGTTTCGGATGTCGCGGCGCGAGACCGAAGAAGAGAATCGGCGTTTCGATCGCGATCGTGAGCAGGTAACCGAGCGGCAGAAAGCGCCAGAGTTCGAGGGGCGACATCGTTTAGAGTGTCTTGAGCAGAAATGGCGCTTCGGCAAGCACGTGCGCGATCGCGATGGTGAAGTACAAATCCCTCGTATCCGTATAATTCGTGGCAAAGCCGAGCCACAGAATCGCGACCCCCACCAGTCCCACACCCAACAACACCTTTCGCGGAAAACCGGCTTTCGCTTTAGCGACGTTCCAGAACTTCCGGCTTAGCAACTGCAACGCGACGATCCACACAGCGTAGTGCAGCATCTCGAGAAACAGATGCACCGACACGAGCATGTGGCTCGAAACCTGTGGCAACAACTGTGCGCCTGAGTGTTGAGTTATACGCCAGAAGAGTCCGTTATCATCGCTGAGCGGTGAGGTTTGCGACAAGGACCAGATCATCGCGACGAGGATCACCGGCAACAGCAGCAGGCAACGCCGATACGCCGCGAGCCATTCCGGTCGCGTACGTTTGAGCTGTCGATCGAGAAACCACAGTGCGACCAACGGATGCGCGTAGACGATCGCGAGACTGAAAAACTCCGGACCGAGCCAGTTCAACGCCGCGAGCGCGAGCAGTAGCGGCGTGGCCCAAGACCAATCAACACCGCGCTTCTGTTTCGCGCGCAAACGGATCAGCACTGCGAGCCACGCGAGTAACAGCGTGTTCCAACTCGCCAGCACTACCAGCCACGTTTCATTGGACCAGACGACGGTTTGATAAACGAACGGCAGCGAAACGTAAGTGACCGTCAGTATCCCGATGCCGGCAAACGCGGTGACAAAGAAGTTGCGCGACTTCCCAAACCGCACCGGCAACCGCATGAGAAAGTAGCGAAACTCAAACCAGTTATGCGGACCCGCAAAAAGAAACACCGTAATGATCGAGACCTGCAGCGGCAACCACGTCGCCAACACCGCTGTTGCAATCCCGCACGTCGCGAGTGTCATGACAAACAAGCGCACGCCACCTTCCGCGCGTTGTTGTCGTGCCGCACGCCACTTGGCGATCTCTAGTTCAGCCGTTCTTTCCACGGATCTTTACGGATCTACTCCTCGTCGCCGCTTTGTTTCGGGTTGTAGGGAATCAAGAGTTTCACACCGGGCGTGCGGTTCGGTTCGTCGGGAACAACCTCGATCACCAAGTCGCCCGACGTCGCGCGGCCTTGCGCGAAGTTCTTCGACAGCTTCATCCAACTGTAATAACCCGGCGGTGGACCAGCATTACCTTGCGTGATGATTGCTGCGGCGCCAATCACCGCGACCACCAGAATCCCGGCTACGATCGCTTTGCGCGCGCGCCCCGCGGAAGCAGATCGCGCCAGCCAAACACCGGCAAACGAAACTGAAAGAAACAACAGCATCCCGGCGACGATCGTGCGTGTTGGGCTGTGCGCGATACTCGCCGCGACCCCGGCCTGGCCGTCCGTCGCATCCATCGCAGCGCGCAGTTCCTTCAAGTCGGATTGCGTCAACTGAAGCCGTGCTGTCCACACTTTTTCGTCCGGCACGATCTCCAGATTTCGCCGCACGACTTTCGAAACCTTTTCAGGTGTTCTGGGTCTGATATCGGCATTAGCACCCTGGGTTGAAATGGTGGCTAAAACAAGCAAACAAACGAAGGAAAGAAGGCGTTTCATCGCAGGTCTCCTTTGGCGGGCCCTCATGGGCGTCGTTTGGGCGCATAGTGTAGAATCCCGGTCAGAGGTAAATCAATTGGCCCGCGAACTACGTGTAATCAGCAACAACCAAAAAATCCGTCAACCCAAGCCCGAATGGCTCCGGATTCGTCTCGGCGACCCGACGAATCAGAACAACGTTTTGCAACTGATCGAAGGTTTGAACCTGCACACCGTCTGTCAGGAAGCGCGCTGTCCAAACATCTTCGAATGCTGGTCGGATCGCACCGCGACGTTCATGCTGGGCGGCGACATCTGCACACGACATTGCGGCTTCTGCGCCGTTGGCAAAGGACAACCCGGTTCTCTCGACGCGGAAGAACCGCGACACGTAGCGGAAGCAGTGGCCCATCTGAATCTCGCGCATACAGTGATCACTTCCGTGAATCGCGACGACCTGCCTGACGGCGGCGCCGCGCATTGGGCGCAAACGATTCGCGAAGTGCGCGCAATGAATCCTGAGTGCAAGATCGAAGTTCTAATTCCGGATTTCAACGGCGACGAAGCAGCGTTGAATACTGTGCTCGACGCACAACCCGACGTGCTCAATCACAACACCGAAACGATCGCGCGGCTCTATCGACGCGTCCGGCCCGATGCGGTTTACGAACAGTCACTAACACTCTTGCAACGTGCGGCGGCGCGTCGCGATCTTGAAGGCCGCGGGATGTTAACCAAGAGCGGCATCATGGTTGGTCTTGGTGAAACGTTCGCGGAAGTCGTCGAACTGATGAAAGACTTGCGCGCTGTGTCGTGCGACATCATGACGATCGGACAGTATCT
>DASUPR010000262.1:0-4350 GCA_036281015.1 Pyrinomonadaceae bacterium | reverse complement strand
CACTTCCTTCATCGCGACGGTGACAAAGCGTTCCATCTTTGTGTGTCGATGCGCCTGAATCGCGCCTGCCGTGTCGATGTAACTGAGAATGACGCCGCCGAAAATCGTGCCGCGTGAATTGGTGTCGCGCGGCAGGAGGGTAATGCGGATCGCGGGATCTGTGTATTCGTGCATGCGGGCTATCCTAAGCCGACGAAGCCGGAACAAACAATCGCAGGAGGTGTCTAAAACCGCGTCGCTCCCCGGCTGAACTGGACCGAGAAAGGTCGTGAGCACATGATCGCGTTACTAAGCCTGCTTCAGGACAACCCCGTAACCAGCGACTTCGATGACCTGGGAAAACTCCTGCTTGGCGGCATGGTTGCGGCAGTCGTTGTGGCCGTCGCAATCATCCTGGTGAGATTCAAACTACAGGACAAGAAACCACCGACATCAAACTTCATCAGCATCTCGCCACCGAACAATCCTGGCGAGTAACTTAAGCAGCCGAATCGTGCGCATCTCTTCAACGGCTCCGCCGCCGCTATTCGCGAGCGGCTCCGCCGCCGGAGGAAACTTCGGCACAGCCGACTGAAGAAGCTTTCGGCAAGCAACACACTTCGAAGCTACGCCGCTGCAAGGAAACTACGTCGCTGCAAGGAAAGCTAAGCAGCCGCAAGCTGTTCGGTGATCCAGGTGGTGATTGCGGTTTTGAGTTCGTCGAGGCGATTCTCGAAGAAGTGGTGTGCGCCGGGAATGATTACGAGCCGCACTTGAGTGTGTTTTTCGAGCCGCGCGGCCATCTCTTTTACGCGCTCGAGATCGCCATACTCGTCGTGCTCTCCGTGGACCAGAAGCAGCGGCTTTCGGCACGCCTGAAGAAACTCGAAATCGTATTTATCGAGCGGCGTGCCAACACCGATCAAGTACCGGACGCGCTGGTCCTCGATGCCGACTTCCAAACCGACGCGCGCGCCAAACGAAAAACCGCACAGTGTGATCCGCGATTCAGGATAATTTGCAGACAGGTAATCGAGACCCGCACGGACGTCGTCACGTTCGCCGCGTCCTTCGTCGTGTTGACCAGTGCTTTGCCCGACGCCGCGAAAGTTGATCCGCAAAGTGAGCAGGCCGGCATCGTTCAGCGCCGCCGCGGCACGAAACACGACCTTGTTGTGCATTGTGCCGCCGCCCAGAGGGTGAGGATGAAGAACAAGGGCCACTCCTTTAAGTGGCCCGGTTCGAGGTTCTTTTAGAATTGCTTCTAACTGCCCGTGCTCGGCCGGTATGAACAGGTTGCCGCTGGGATACATGCAACCAACTATTCTTCGTCGAGACTGGCGTTATCTTCGCCACCGCCTACAGATTCATAGCCGCCACCACCACCTGCGGATTCTTCAGCAGCGGACGTCTCCATCTCGGCAGCAAGCTCTGGGGCTGAGATGGCTTTGGACGATCGCTTCTTACCAGCTTTCTTCGTACCCTTCTTTGTACCCTTCTTTGTACCCTTACCGGCTTTCTTGGTCGATTTCTTTGCAGCTTTCTTAGCAGTCTTCTTGGTGCCGCCGCCTTTCTTGCCGGCTTTCTTCGCGGCCTTCTTCGTCGACTTCTTAGCCGCCTTCTTCGCGCCGCCGCGTGCGCCTCGCTTGCCGGCGCTCTTCTTCGTTCCTTTGCCGGCGCCTTTGCGCGCACCTTTAGACTTTTTCGATCCTTTTCTAGCCGCCATTTTGTTCGCTCCTTCTGTTGGTCTGGGTTTGGCCTCACCGTAGCAAAATAATTTAAGACTGTCCACGATGTTTTCATGTGTGAGTAATCGATCAATCTATAGACACGCGTCGGCTCTTTCAGCTACAGTAAACCCGCTCTCCACACAATTCGGATCGGCTTGTAGCGTGGGAAGACCTGGGATGCGAGATCACTATTCATCGTGTGTGAGTCCTCTTTTTCAGCCCGCTGTTTATTACTTCAGCCAGTTTGTACCCAATCAGTCAAATCATGCCGGCGAGCTCTCTCCGAGTGCTCAGAAAACGGATCGCGAAGCACGCTCGCGGAGGTCTGCTTTAGTAGTTGACGACGTGGCGGATGTAACGGAAATGTTGGCAGTGGTGTTGAGTCATGCGGGTTACAACGTAGTGACGGCGGGTTCCGCACCCGCGGCTTTGAAAGCAGCACGCGAACGGCAGTTTGACGTGATTATCTCCGACATCGGCATGCCGGACATGAATGGTTACCAGTTGGCGCGCGAGGTCAGACAGTTGCCGGGTTACGAAACCGTGCCGATGGTCGCGGTGACGGGCTACTCGATGTTTGACGATAAGGAACGATCGAGCAAAGCGGGTTTCAACGCCCACATGACCAAACCAATCGATCCGCGCGCGCTACTCGATTTGATCGAACAACTGTGAATCGGCCCAGATTCGTAACTGTCATCCAGTTTGTAATCGGTGCTGTCGCAATCGCAGTCGTTTTTTGGCAACTTCAATTCTCCACCAACTCAATCTGCTGCGGCGATTACGACGGCTATTACCACATCAAATGGAGCCGCGCGCTGTGGGAGTCGATTAAAGCCAGATCGTTTCCGCCCGACTTTCCCTGGCTTCCACTCACAACCTTAAGTCCAAAAGACTACGTCGACCACCATCTGCTTTTTCACATCATGCAGATCCCGTTTGCGTCGTTTCGCGATCCGCGAATCGGCGCGAAGATCGGATCGATCGTCTTTGCCAGCCTGGCGGTGCTTTCGTGTTACTGGTTGCTGCTTCGCTACCGCGTGCGCTACGCGCTTGTGTGGCTACTGGCGCTGCTCGCGTGTTCCGCGCCGTTTTTGTTTCGCCTGAACATGGCCAAGGCGCCGCCGCTCTCAATCATTTACCTCGTCATCGCGATCCACCTGTTTTTTCAACGTAAATACTGGCCGCTGCTGCCGGTGGCGCTGCTGTTTACGTGGACCTACGACCTGTTTCTGCTGCTCGTAATGGCGACGGTGTTTTGGGTCGTAGCCATCGCGTGGACCGAGCGTCGTTTTGAATGGCGCCCGCTGGTTTGGGTAATTATCGGCTGCGCAGCCGGACTCGTTATCAATCCCTACTTCCCGCAAAACTTTCATCAGCTTTGGGAGCACATGACGATCAAGCTCGTGCCGGATGAGTACGTCACTAAAGTCGGCTACGAGTGGTACCCGTACAATTCGTGGGAGTTTTTGGGAAACTCAGCAGTAGCGTGTATCGCGATGGTCCTGGGTTACATCGCCTTCAATCCTGGTGATCGGCGCAATGCCCAGCACCCGCTGTTTCTCCTGCTTCTTTCAACAGCGCTGATGATCATGACCGCGCGTTGGAAACGAAGCGTGGAATACTGGCCGCCGTTTGCGGTGCTGTTCGCCGGTTTTGCGTTGAAACCGTGGCTCGACGGCGCGCGCGGTTACCTGACGCGGCTGCCGCCGGAGATACTGGAGGAGTTGAAACCGTTTTTTGATAACGAAGATTCGTGGTGGCGGAGACTCACGAGTGACGTTCGTGAGGTATTGGCAACCGTAGCTGTCGCCTTTGTGGCGCTCGTGCTCGGCGTGATTCTATTTTTCAACCTGCGCAGCACGGTCTACGAGATCGGCCGGAGCTCACCACACAATTATTACAGGAAGGGCGCCGAGTGGATGCGGGCCAACATTCCGCCTGGACAGCTAATCTTCAACACAGACTGGGACGACTTCCCTCGCCTTTACTATTTCGACGAGACGCACTACTACGTCTCAGGCCTCGATCCGAGTTATCTTTTTAACAAGAATCCCAAGCTTTCGCAGCTTTACGAGCGAATTACGCTGGGCCAGGAACGCGACCCGGGGCCGCTGATTCGCGATCGCTTCGGCGCGCGGTATGTTTTCTCCGATAATGAGCACGACGATTTCTTTCAGCATGCGCGTGAGAGCGGTTGGTTTGATATTGTCTATGAGGATGCTGACTGCACGATCATGTATATTCGGGACGAGAAGCTTGAACCCGATTTGAACGAGCCGTTTTGAGTTTGTGATATGAGTTATATTCGCTTTTTCTTCCTGCTTTTATTCCTTCCCCTTGTGGCCTGCAACGGGACGCCGCCCGCTCCCAGCGCAAACTCCACCCCCGAACCGTCGCCAACAGCGGCGGCTTCGCCGACCGCGCCGCTGACCGGTTTTGCAAAAGACCTCCAGTACGTTCGCAACGGCGGCTACACATACATCTGGGTATTCTCGCGTAAGGATAGAAAACCGCTCGATCGAGAAGACGGCGCTTTTCTTCGCACCAACGCGCCGCAGGTTGTTGATTGGGTAACAACAGAAGACGGCCGGAAAGTGATCGGCGGAACGAACTTCAATCTCGAGGAAGGAAACCTCGG
>DASUPR010000261.1:0-2615 GCA_036281015.1 Pyrinomonadaceae bacterium | reverse complement strand
GTCGGCTCGCCGAGATAGTCCCAGCCGGTCCAGATGTACATCCCCGAGAACCAGTCGTGCTTCTTCACGAGTTTCCACATCTCTTCGTGACCTGCGCCCCACGGCGCGGTCGAGTTGTCGTAAGCAGAACACTCGTAGGTTGGTCCAAGCTTGAGAATGTCTTCATTCTTCCTGGGCCAACGCCGGATCTCGTCGGAAGGCATCGTGTAGCTTCCGCGCATGTGCACGGAGGAGTTGGTTTCGGCGCCGATGATCACACGTCCCGGGAACCGCTTGGGAAACTCGAGAAAATCAGCGTGATGGTAGTTTGTGCCGACTAGATCGAGGTCGCCTTCCGTCAACACTTTGTTGTCCGTAGTCACGCCATTGCACGCGGCTGTGATCGGACGAGTGCGGTCGAGATTGCGAACGATGGCGACCAGCTTTCTGCTGATGTTGCCGCCTTCAGGGTTCTTGTTCCACTGCTCCATGACCTCGTTGCCGATACTCCAGATGAAGATGCTCGGATGATTGCGGTCGCGAAGCACCATGTCTTCAAGGTCTCGCTGGTGCCACTCGTCGAAGTCGAGGTGGTAGTCGTATTTCGTCTTCTGAATCTTCCAGACGTCGAACGCTTCGTCCATGACGATGAAGCCCATCTTGTCGGTGAGTTCGAGCAATTCGGGAGCGGGCGGGTTGTGCGAGGTGCGCAGGCCGTTCACGCCCATGGCTTTCAATATTTCGAGTTGCCGTTCGATGGCGCGGGTGTTGACGGCGGCGCCGAGCGAACCGAGATCGTGATGATTGCACACGCCGCGGATCTTTAACGGCTTGCCATTGAGAAAGAATCCTTTATCGACGTCGAAGCGAAATGTGCGAATGCCCAACGGCGTCTCGTAGCGATCGACAACTCTGCCGCCCTGCCGCAATTCGGAGACGACTTTATAAAGGTACGGGCGCTCGTCCGACCAAAGCATCGGCGTTGAAACTTTCAGAGTCTGACTTACTTCACCGTTCGAACCTTTCGGCGCAGCTCCCTTCTCTATGAGTCTTGCGACTTCTCGGCCGGCAGCGTTCTGAATGATCGTTGTCAGGTCAACCGGCGTGGAACTGTTCGACCTGTTATTCACTTTCGTCTTGACCGCAACACTCGCTGACTGTTCGCTGACTTCGGGCGTAGTCACATAAGTGCCCCAGTGCGCGACGTGAACTGAATCGAGTGTGGTTAACCAAACGTTTCGATAAATGCCCGAGCCGGAATACCAGCGCGAATTCGG
This sequence comes from Pyrinomonadaceae bacterium, assembly GCA_036281015.1. GTDB lineage: Bacteria > Acidobacteriota > Blastocatellia > Pyrinomonadales > Pyrinomonadaceae > PSRF01. The sequence continues at coordinate 1,359 of DASUPR010000261.1, read as the reverse complement.
TTGCTGTGAATTATCGACCTTGACCGCGATCACGTTCGGCTTCGCGCCGTAGACGAGATGCGGCGTTAACTCATATTCGAAGGTGCTGTAGCCGTAGGGACGTTTGCCGAGATAGTGACCGTTGATCCAAACCTCGCTGTTGCGATAAACGCCGTCGAACTGGATGAAGACCAGTTTTCCTTTTAAGGCCGCATCCATCGAAAACGTCTTGCGATACCAGCCGATGCCGCCGGGCAAGGCGCCGCCGCCCGTACCCGCTGGAGCTTTTTCACTGAACTTACCCTCGATACTCCAGTCGTGAGGCAAGTGGAGCTGTCGCCACCTCGAATCGTCAAACGCCACGTTCTGCGCGTTGCGCGCGTCGCCGAGCTGAAAACGCCAGTTCTCGTTGAATGAGAAAGTCCTTCCTGGTCGAGAATTGGCGACGCAAACGGACGCCGCTATAAACAGTAAGCAAAGTGCGCCGGTAACGTTTCGTTTCAGATTCATAGTTTGACACCTCTGTGTCTCTATGTCTCTATGGTTAACAAACCACGGAGGCACAGGGACACAGAGAAGAAGTTCAGAAAGAGACTCTTTGGGCCTTGATGGTCCACTTCACTTTTCCGGCTTGCGGATCCTGGCGCAGAACAAAATCGCGACCGCGCGGCGCGAGTGAAAGAGTTTGCAGCTCGCTGTCGGGTCGCGTGAAGAGACCGGTAACGGGCGCGGCGTCCGTGCTGAAAACGCGCAACTCCACGTTGTTCCAATCCATGTCCTTCGTGCTCTGAGCCACTCTGATTAATGGCAACACAGAGTGGTTCCTAACCAGCAACACAACCGGAATCACACCCAGCGCGATGTCGTGCCACTTTGCGCCTTCGTAAACGCGCCCGCTCTGGTAATCGATCCAGCTACCCGGCGGCAGATAAACCTTGCGCTGCTCGGCGTTGCTGAACATCGGCGCGACGAGCAAGTCAGATCCGAACATGTACTCGTCGTCAATGGACCAAGCGCCGGGATCGTTCGGAAACTCAAAGAACAGCGGGCGCACCATCGGAAAGCCGCGCGCGGAGGAGTCCTTTGCCTGCGCGTAGATGTACGGCATCAACGCATAGCGCAAACCGAGCGCCCGGCGGAAATCTTCAGTCAGCGGCGCATCGTATTCCCACGGTTCCCGTGGCGGTACGCCGTGCGCCCGAGTGTGAGAACTCAGAATGCCCCAGGCCAGCCAGCGCCGGTAAAGATCACGCGGCGCGCGTTGCACAAAGCCGCCGACGTCATGACTCCAATAAGCAAAACCCGAAAGGCCAAACGAGAGTCCGCCGCGCAACGACGCAGCCATCGCCGAGTCAGTATTTTCAGCATCGCCGCCCCAGT
>DASUPR010000260.1:0-6511 GCA_036281015.1 Pyrinomonadaceae bacterium | reverse complement strand
GACGATCGTTTACACAAAACAATTGACGCTACCGCGTAGCATGTTCCATTTCACCTATATCGCTGCACGTTTGTTGAGTATCTCCCTCATCTTGTCGTTCACCTTCTTCGTCAGGTGGTAGTACCTATAGGTCATAGAGATGTCAGTGTGGCCCAAGATCTTTGCCAGTTCCTGCATCTCCATACCAGCGTCGGCCATGCGAGTTGCGAACGTGTGTCGCAAGTCATGAAAGCGCACGCTAGTGATACCGGCCTCTTTACGTGCAGCCTCCCACACCTTGCGCAGATTCACGCTCGCGCTTGAGAACAACAGCTCCTCAGGATCGTCGCTCTTCCTTTGGAGTTTGAGTTTCAGCAGCTCGGCTTTCAATTGAATGCTGATCGAAATCTCCCACTGCTTCATGTTCTTGTCCTTGTAAGTGGTGATGGTCACTTCTTCAGCTTTGAAGTTGACATGTTTCCACTTTAAGAACTCGACCAAGCTGGACCATCGAGCGCCTGTCTCAAGCGCTGCAATGAACACCGGAATTGTGTGACGACGATCCGGGTTCTGAAGGGCCTTGAACAGCCGTTGCTCTTCGGCATCGGACAATACGTGTTCGACAGCACCCTTTTCAGCAGCAACCTGGATCAACTGTTTTGCCAGCTTCAGTCTTGAAGGGATGATCGAAAACCCACTTTTTCGACAGCGCCACACCAAACATCTTGCGCGCTTTGCATAGCTCACGATCAACGGTAGCGATGCAAACTGTTTTTAGACGGCGCGCCTTGTACTTCTCGAAAGCCTCATCGTCAATTTTGGTTATATCCTTGTCGCCGAAGTACTCGACCAGCCTGTTTATACAACAGTGCGCTGGCTTGACACTTCTGACACCGCTTATCTTTGAGCCATCTTCGCTATAAGTGGCCGGTACATAGAAGCGGGTCTTCACGTATTCAGCAAGCTGCCGGAACGTGACCTTACCCGCTTCAAATCTCGCTGTTCCTTTTTCTAGAATTTCTGCCTCAAGTTGAGCGAGTCTGGTCTTTGCTGCACTCTTATTGTCGGCAGTGCGCATGATCTCGTGAATCTTGCCGTAGTTGTCTTCAAACCGGATGCGTGCGCAGTGCTTACCTCTTTTCCTGCGGATTGTTCGTTGAAGTATTTTCAATTTGCACCTCTGTCTTGGCGATGCACTCGCCACTTGAGCACGTTGATAGAGTTGGCCCAAGCCACCGTTAGTGTATCTGTTTGGCGTCCCCCGTTCTACGTGGTTTTCAGGACACAAGAAGACACGTTAGGACACCAGGAAGCCCTCGATTGCTTGCCGAACGCACTCGCTACAGGAGCACGTTGATACGTTGGCCCAAGCAACGGTATTGTGTCCCCCTTTTTGTCCCCCTTTCGAAGTGGTTTTTAGGCCACAAGGGGACATTAGGGGATACAGAGGGAGACAAGAAACAGGCCGTTTTTATTGATGTTTTCTATTTTGTTCAGGAAAACCGGAAGGTAAAGATCGGTCCGGAGGCGAACGCTCTAATCCACTGAGCTACGCGGGCGTGTTGGGTGAAAAAGATAGCATAGGGGCCGAGGGGGCCGCTACTGCGAGCAAAACGAAGTCAACGTGAATCCGATTAGTTCGCCAACTCGTGAATCGTCGACACGATCCAGAACGACACCGCGGCGACGAAGGCCGCGGCGGGGATTGTGAGGATCCAGGCCCAGACGATGCGGCCGGCGACGCCCCATTTGACCGCTGAGAGACGGCGTGTGGCGCCCACGCCGACAATAGATCCGGTGATTGTGTGGGTGGTTGAAACGGGTGTGCCGGTAACGGTGACGTAGGCCAACGTTAAAGCTGCGGCGGTCTCGGCACAGAAGCCTCCGACGGGTTTCAGTTTCGTGATGCGGCTGCCCATCGTGTGCACGATGCGCCAACCGCCCGACAGTGTTCCCAAAGCAATAGCAGCGTGTGCGGCGAGCACGACCGTGGTTGGAATGGCTGGCAGGCTCCCGTCCGGACCGTACGTCATTCCCCAAACACCACCCGCTGTCAGCACCGCCGTGATAATGCCCATCGTCTTTTGCGCGTCGTTGCCGCCATGGCCCAACGAAAACGCAGCCGCCGAGAATAGCTGCCCGCGCCGGAAGATCTTGTCGACTCTCGTCGCTGACGCGCGCCGAAAGATCCAAAACACCAACACCATCATCGAGAACCCCAGAAACATGCCGATCATCGGCGATAACACGATGAACTTCAGCGTGCGCAGCCAAACCTCAGTATTCAATAAACCACTAATACCGCCATGCGCCGCGATACCCGCGCCGGCATAACCACCCAACAACGCGTGCGAACTGGACGTCGGCAAGCCGAGATACCACGTGATCAGGTTCCAGATGATCGCCCCGAGCAAGGCGGCCAATAAGACATACAAGCGTAGCTCAGGCTCGATAACGTCCATCCGCACGCCGTCGCCAATCGACTTCGCCACGCGCGTGCCAAACACCGCAAACGCGATGAAGTTGAAGAACGCTGCCCAGATCACGGCCATCCCCGGCGACAGCACGCGCGTCGAGACGACCGTTGCAATCGAATTCGCAGCGTCGTGAAAGCCGTTGATGTAATCAAAAACGAGTGCGAGAAAAACGAGGATGATGACGAAGGCCAGGGTTGCGGTCATCGGATTGTCGATTTTAGATTGTCGATTGCCAATTGTATGTGCCACTCATGCCGACGACCTGCTAAATCGACAATCGAAATCGGCAATCGGCAATGACCTACGTGTGTTTGATAATTACACTCTCAATGATATTGGCGACGTTCTCACAGCGATCCACCGCCGCTTCGAGCTTCTCGTAAACTTCTTTCCACTTCATTACAGTCAACGCATCCGGCGGATCGTGAAACAACTCCGCAATCGCGGCGTGATAAATATCGTCGCCTTCGTTTTCCAGACGATGAATCTCCACCAGCCGCTGCGTCACGTTTTTGGGCCGCTTCAAGGTTGAAACGATCTCTTTGAGTTCTTCCGCCATGCGCTCGATCACGCTAGCGAAGTCGCGTGCGTAGTCAGGTATTTCCTTAACGTCAAAAATGATCATCGCGCGCGCCGCATCGTCGATCAGGTCCACAATGTCATCCAGCGCCGTCGACATCATGTAAATGTCTTCGCGATCGAAAGGCGTGATGAAGGATTTGTTCAGCCGCGTCGAGATACTGTGAGTAAGTTCGTCGCAGGCATGCTCGAGACCCTTGATACGCTTTGCATACTCGTCATAAGCGTGGTTCTTGTCGGCGAGCATCTCCTTCAGTTCGCGCGCGGCAGCCGAGATGTAGAGCGTCATCTGCGCAAACAGATCAAAATACTGGTCTTCCCTCGGAAGCAGACTGATTAAGCCCATTCGGTCACCGCATTTGTCTGAATTTCGTCTGAACGAAGCCGGGACTATAACCGACCAGCAGGCGACTTGCCAAATGTGAGCCGAGCCGGTATATCAAAGGCCAACAATGACGAAGACCCACCTGTCAGAAGTTCAGAATCTGCTGCGAATCGAGTCAGACGCAATTGCCCAGACGGCCACCCGGCTCGATCCGCCGGCGGTCGAACGCGTCGTGGATCTGCTCGCGTCGTGCAAGGGCAAGGTCGTGATTCTGGGCGTTGGAAAGTCGGGCATCATCGGGCAGAAGATCGCGGCGACGATGACGAGCGCCGGCACGGCCGCGTTGTACATGCACCCGTCTGACGCGTTGCACGGCGGACTCGGCATCGTGCAACCAAACGACGTCGTGATTGTTTTGAGCAACAGCGGCGAGACCGACGAGATCGTCGCAATGCTGCCGTACTTGAAAAACCGTCAGGTAGCGATCGTGGCGATTGTCGGGAACCTCAACTCAACGCTCGCGCGGCGCGCTGATGTCGTGCTCGATGCGTCGGTTGATAAAGAGGCGTGCCCTTTGAACCTGGCGCCGACGACAAGCACCACGGTCGCGCTCGCAATCGGCGACGCGCTGGCGATGACGGTGATGAAAGTAAAAGGCCTGACGTCAGAAGACTTTGCCGTGAATCACCCGGCCGGACGCCTGGGTAAGAGATTGACTCTCCGTGTCGGCGATCTGATGCATCGCGATGGTGAGAATCCGACGATTGCCGTGGGTTCGTCGTGGGTGGAAGTCGTGCGCGCGATCAGCAAGGGCGGACTGGGAGCGGTTTGCGTGGTTGACGACGCAGGACGGCTCGCGGGAATCATCACCGACGGCGATCTGCGTCGAGCAATCGAACAGACGAGTCATGAGTCACTGGCAAAGTTAACGTGCGATGACTTCATGACGAGCAAGCCGACGGTAGCGACGCCGGAGTTGCTCGCTTACGACGCGTTGCAATTGATGGAAGACCGCCCGTCGCAGATCTCTGTGCTACCGGTGATCGACGGCGAGCAGAAGTGTGTAGGACTGATCCGGGTTCACGATATCGTGAGGAGTGGGTTATAGGACCGATAGGGCCAGGAGGACCTATGCTCTCATGTCGACGATGTCCCACGCGGACCTCACGCGCAGTAGTTTCGACATCAATCCGGCGTGCATGATGTGACCGCTGCGTTCCGCAACGACCTTTCCGAGTATCGGCATTCCCAACAGCGCGAGATCGCCGATGATGTCGAGAATCTTGTGACGCACAAACTCGTCGCGGAAACGCAATCCGGTTTCATTCAACATACCGTCACGCGTCAGCACGATCGCATTGTCGAGCGAACCACCGCGAATGAGGTTCGCGCGCCGCAGCTCTTCAATCTCTTCAGTGAAACCAAAAGTTCGCGCCGCCGCGATGTCGCGGCTGAAAGCGCCATTGCTCAGTTCCACAAACAAACTCTGCACGCCGATCAGCGGATGTGAAAAGTCGATGAGGCAGTCGATCTGATAAGTGTCTGCCGGTTCGACGCTGATGCGGCGGTTGCCTTGTTCGAACGAAACCTTCTCGCGCACGAGCAAGGCGCGACGGGCGAGCGGCTGTTCGACGATGCCCGCGCGCTCGATGATCTCGGCGAAGTTCTCCGCCGAACCATCCATGATCGGAATCTCGAGATTGTCGACCTCGATGAAAACGTTGTCGACATTCAGGCCACGCAATGCGGCGAGCAAGTGCTCCACCGTCGACAACATCACGCCGGTACGCATTAGGGTCGTGGCGTAACCACAATTCGCGACAGACTCCACCGTAGCGGGAATCTCAAAACCACCAAGATCGGTGCGACGGAAGACGTAGCCGGTATCCGGAGGCGCGGGAAGCAAACGGATCTGCACCGGCACAGCCGTGTGCAGACCTATCCCGTGGGTTTCAACTGCGGAAGCGAGGGTCGTCTGTTTGATCAATCTGTCGGGCCCAATTCGTTAATAGTCGGCATCTTTCGCAGAAATCAGGAGCAACATGTGTGCCGAGTGAATTTACGTACTCGCAAGAAGGTTGGTGTGGCGTTGACGCCACAATCCGCGGCCGGGGGTGATGAGATCGCGCAACATTTAAAGTTTGAATACGCTCATTTGCTGGAGTAAACTCAGGACCAATTAAACCAGTCGGGACGCCAGCTTTTCGGCGTAGTGTTTGAGAAAAAGCGCTTTCGCCCCACATCCAGTGGTTGAAAGAAACGCCACGCCAGCGCTCCGAAGAGCATAGAGAGTGGACGTCCTCTGTCCACCTCGTGGAGAAACGCGATGCCAGATCTTGAAATAACGTGTTCGGAGTGCAGTGCTCCGTTCACATTTACCGAACGGGAACAGGAGTACTACAGGGAACGTAATCTAACTCACCCAAAACGTTGCAAGCCGTGTCGTGACGCGCGCCGCGCCAACTTTGGCAGTCCTTCGAGGCCATCAGGTGGCGACCGTCAGCGTTTCGACATTACTTGCGATCAATGCGGCAAGAACGATTCAGTTCCGTTCAAGCCGTCGTCAGGCAGACCGGTCTTGTGCAGCGATTGCTTTAGTGCGAGTCGTTCACAACCCCGCGGCTGACGTTTGATTTAGAAGTTTGATGGCCTACGAAACGATCCAATTGGAGATGCACGGGTCGATCTGCGTGTTAACGCTCAATCGACCCGATCGCTTGAACGCGCTGACGGTGCAGACGGCGCAGGACTTCAACGCCGCCGTTCATGAAGCACTCGAACGCGGCGCTCGCGCGATCGTGCTGACGGGTTCGGGCCGCGCGTTTTGCGCCGGCGGCGACTTGCGCGAGATGCAGGAGTTGGCGAGCAGCGACGGACGAGTGGAAGCTTTCTTCGACGAGCCGCTGCGAATACTGAACGAATCTATTTTGTTGATTCGCCAGACGCCGGTGCCGTTCATTGCAGCAGTCAACGGTGTCGCGTCAGGAGGTGGATGTAATCTCGCTCTCGCATGCGACCTCGTGGTCGCGGCTGAGAGTGCGAAGTTCAACCAGGCGTTCATCAAGATCGGCCTGGTCCCGGATTGTGGTGGAACTTTTATACTGCCGCGGCTCGTAGGATGGAAACGCGCTGCGGAAATGATGTTCACGGG
>DASUPR010000259.1:0-2731 GCA_036281015.1 Pyrinomonadaceae bacterium | reverse complement strand
GCGAGACACAAAGAGATCGGTTTGCGTCAGGCGCTCGGCGCCTCGAGGAGAAGGCTGGTCCAACAACTGCTGACAGAAAGCGTACTCTTCTCGCTGTTGGGAGGCATCGTGGGGATTGTGGTGGCCTTCGTCGCGACGAGGCTGCTCCTGAATCTTGTTCCGCCAACTCCCATTCCCGTTTCATTCGACCTGAGCCTGAGTAATGAAGTCTTCGTTTTCGCGTTAATCGTCTCCATCGTTACGGGCATCATCTTTGGACTCGCGCCGGCGATACAGACGACGAAGATCAGTCTGCTTCCGGCGCTCAAGGACGACGGTGCGGGGCAGCAAGGCTTCAAGAAGTCGCGTCTGCGCAACCTGCTCGTGATGGGCCAGGTCGCGATTTCGCTCATCCTGTTGATAAGCGCGGGTCTCTTCCTCCGAAGCTTACAGAATGCGCAGAACAGTAATCCCGGTTTTGAGCCGGAGAAGCTGGTGGCGATCTCAACCGACGTTGGACTGCAGGGTTACGATCAGGAGACCGGGCAGCGCTACTACCAGCAACTGGCCGAGCGTCTCGGCAAACTGCCGGGCGTGGAGTCGACAAGTCTCGGTTACATCGTCCCGCTCAGCGGTGGTGGCCAGCAGCAGATAGCCGTTCAGATTCCGGGTTACGAGCCTCCGCCCGACACGATCCTCGCTATCGATTACAACACCGTCGGGCCAAACTTCTTTCAGTCGATGTCCATCCCGCTGGTCCAGGGACGCGACTTCAGCGACTTCGACACGAAGGACGTTGCCGGCGTGTGCATCATCAACGAAGCGATGGCGCGGCGATTCTGGCCCGATCGGAATCCCATCGACCAGTCGCTCAGCATCACGCGAAACAAGACGCCGCTGAAGATCGTCGGCGTGGTGAAGAACAGCAAGTACTACAGCCTGAAGGAAGAGCCGAAGCCGTATCTCTATCTGCCGTTCCTGCAAAACTACCAATCGCGCATGACCGTGTTCGCGAAGACTTCGGGCGATGCTGTGTCGGTTCTGCCGGTTGTGCGTCGTGAAGTTGAAGCGCTGGATAAGAACATGCCGGCGAGGGTTCTGACGATGAGGGACGTGCTCAGCTTCATCCTCATACCGCAGAAGCTGGCGGCGATTCTTTTAACGATCTTCAGTTTGCTGGCGCTGGCGCTCGCGACCGTCGGTCTTTACGCCGTGATGGCTTACTCGGTGAGCAAGCGCCGGCGTGAGATCGGCATCAGGATGGCGCTCGGCGCTCAGCGCGGCGACGTGCTCAAACTGATTCTCAAACAGGGAATGCTGCTCACCGCGATCGGGTTGGTTGTCGGTCTCGCGGCGTCTGTTGCGTTGACGCGTTTCTTCTCCGGGCTGCTTTACGGGATCAGTCCGACTGACTTCGGTACGTTTGCGGCGATAACGGTAGTTCAAGTCGTGGTCGCTTTGATCGCGAGTTACATCCCTGCGCGCAGAGCAACCAAGGTTGATCCGTTGATTGCGTTGAAATACGAGTAGCAAGTGGAAGTCTCTTCGGTAAATGAAATTCTCCGTCGGCGCGCGTCGCATGAGCCTGCGCGAACGGCATACGTGTATCTCGGAGATGGTGAGCGTGAAGAGGCGCGCGTTAACTACGCTGAACTTGATGTGCTCGCTCGAGCTGTTGGCGCTGCGCTTCAGGAGTTGCACGCGCGAGGTGAGCGTGCGTTGTTGCTGTATCCGGCGGGATTGGATTTCGTCGCTGCTTTCTTCGGTTGTCTTTATAGCGGTGTCGTTGCGGTGCCGGCGTATCCGCCGCATCCCGCGCGGCCCGAATTAACGCTTCCGAAGTTGCAAGCGATCCTTTTTGACTCGCAGGCGAAGTTTGTGCTGACGACGACGCCGATACTTTCGAAGGTTGCGCCGCTCTTTGCGCGCGACGAAGCGTTCAGACACTTGCGTTGGCTGGCGACTGACGAGCTCGATCGCGTGCGTGCGGATGATTGGAACGAGACTGACGTTGTAACTGATGATCTTGCGTTTTTGCAGTACACGTCTGGTTCCACGAGTGCGCCGAAAGGTGTGATGGTTAGTCATCGCAACCTGCTCGAGAACTCTGCTTACATTCACTACGGATTCGAGCACACGCCGGAAAGTGTCTCGGTCACATGGCTTCCTGCTTATCACGACATGGGGTTGATCGACGGCATCGTTCAACCGCTGTACGGCGGCTTCACCGGTTACGTGATGCCGCAAACGTCGTTTTTGCAGCGCCCGCTTCGATGGCTCCAGGCAATCTCACGTTATCGAGCGACGCACAGTGGTGGTCCTAACTTCGCTTACGAACACTGTGTGAACAAGATTCGTCCCGAACAGCGTCGCGGGTTGGATCTGAGTTGTTGGCGCGTTGCTTATAACGGCGCGGAACCGGTTCGCGACGAGACGTTGCGCAGGTTTGCCGCGACCTTTGCAGAGTGTGGGTTTCGTGCGGAGGCGTTCTATCCGGCTTACGGTCTCGCTGAAGCGACGCTCAAGGTGGCGGGAGCGCGGTCTCCCGTGATCTGCAAACTCGAATCTGCGCCGCTCGAAGAGAATCTTCTCGTCGAAGCGTCTGCGTTGAGCGATCCGCAGAACGTTAGAACGCTCGTGAGCAGCGGCCGGATGGATCTCGGAACGCGCGTTGTCATCGTCGAGCCGTCATCGTTGACGGAATGTGCGAAGGGAAGAGTGGGCGAAGTGTGGGTGTCGGGCGGGGGTGTGG
>DASUPR010000258.1:0-8572 GCA_036281015.1 Pyrinomonadaceae bacterium | reverse complement strand
ACAACGGCGTATTGCGCGTGACGCTACCGAAGCGCGAGGAAACGAAAGCTCGCCGGATCGAAGTGAAGGGTATGGACACCGGTTCTCCGAAAACGATCGAAACCACAACACAGACCGGCAAGACGAAAGAAGCGTCTTCCGGACGGTAAATCATTGCCAATTTTCGATTGCCGATTGCCGATTTTCAGTCTAATCGACAGTTCGCTTTAACAATCGGCAATCGAAAATCGAAATCGGAAATGTCGTATGCGTTTAGACAAATTCACCCTGCGAGGACAGGAAGCAATCCAGTCAGCCATCGAGTTGGCTGAAAAAAATCAACACCAACAGGTCGAACCCGAGCACCTGCTGATCGCGATGCTCGAACAACCTGAAGGCATTGTTAGACCTGTACTCGGAAAACTCGGCGCTAACGTCGCGGTCATTCTTAATGACACGCAAGCAGCCGTAGCGCGCTTTCCACGCGTGCAAGGCGGGCAACAGTATTTCAGTCCGCGATTGAGTCAGATCTTTAACGCCTCTCAACAGCAGGCGGACAAGATGCAGGACGAATTTATCTCGACCGAGCATCTGCTGTTGGCCAGCGTCGATGAAAAAGACGGCGACGCGGGAAAGATTCTGCGACAGCACGGCGTCAACAAAGACGACCTGTTCAAAGTGATCGAACAGATGCGCGGTGGCACACGCATCACCGATCAAAACGCCGAGCAGAACTACCAGGCCCTTTCCAAATACGCGCGCGATCTCACCGAGGCGGCACGCAAAGGAAAACTCGATCCGGTAATCGGCCGCGACGACGAAATCCGCCGCACGATTCAGGTGCTTTCGCGGCGAACCAAAAACAATCCGGTATTGATTGGCGAACCTGGCGTCGGTAAGACCGCGATCGTCGAAGGGCTCGCGCAACGAATCGTTTCCGGCGACGTGCCTGAAACGCTCCGCAACAAACGTCTTGTCGCGCTCGATCTCGGCTCGATGCTCGCCGGCGCGAAGTACAGAGGCGAGTTTGAAGATCGTCTCAAAGCAGTTTTGAAAGAGATCGAGAACGCACAGGGCCAGCTCATTCTCTTTATCGACGAGTTGCACACGCTCGTCGGCGCGGGCGCCGCTGAAGGCGCAATCGACGCGTCGAACATGTTGAAGCCGGCGCTTGCTCGTGGCGAACTTCGCTGCGTCGGCGCAACCACGCTCAACGAATACAAGAAATACATCGAAAAAGACGCGGCACTCGAGCGCCGTTTTCAGGTCGTCTACGTTGGCGAGCCGACAGTAGAAGACACGATCGCGATCCTGCGCGGTTTGAAGGAACGTTACGAAGTCCATCACGGCGTGCGTATCAAGGACTCCGCGATCGTCGCCGCCGCGACCCTTTCAAATCGTTACATCACGGATCGTTTCCTGCCCGACAAAGCAATCGACTTGATCGACGAGGCCGCCTCGCGGCTGCGAATCGAAATTGACTCGCTGCCACAGGAGATCGATCAACTCGAACGCGAGATCATCCAACTCGAGATCGAGCGCCAGGCGCTGCAACGCGAAGACGACGCGAAGTCCAAAGCTCGTCTGAAAGAGATCGAGCAACGCATCGCGGATCTGAAAGAAAAATCGTCAGGCATGAAAGCGAAATGGCAATCTGAAAAGGAAGCCATCGAGCACATGCGCAAGGCGAAGGCCGGGCTCGAACAGCTCAGACTGCAACTCGATCAGGCGCGCAACGCCGGCGATCTCGGACGCGCTTCGGAAATTCAATACGGCAAGATTCCGGAACTGGAGCAGCGATTGAAAGCCGAGCAGGAGAAGCTCGCACGTTTTCAGCAGGACGGCGTGATGCTGAAAGAAGAGGTCGACGAAGAGGACGTCGCCGGAATCGTCGCCAAGTGGACCGGCATTCCGGTTTCGCGCATGCTCGAAGGCGAGATGCAGAAGCTGATCACGATGGAAGATCGTTTGAGCCATCGTGTGATCGGCCAGGAAGAGGCGTTGACTGCGGTGGCCAACGCCGTGCGGCGCGCACGTGCCGGACTACAGGACCCGAACCGGCCGATCGGTTCGTTCATCTTTCTTGGTCCAACCGGCGTCGGTAAAACCGAAACGGCCCGCGCGTTAGCGGAGTTTCTATTCGACGACGAGCGCGCAATGATCCGGCTCGACATGTCGGAGTACATGGAGAAGCACGCGGTCGCGCGCATGATCGGCGCGCCGCCGGGATATGTCGGTTACGACGAGGGCGGCCAGCTCACTGAAGCGGTGCGCCGCCGGCCATACTCGGTCGTGCTTTTCGACGAGATTGAAAAAGCACACCCGGACGTTTTCAACGTGCTGTTACAGATTCTTGATGACGGACGTTTGACGGATTCAAAAGGACGCACCGTCGACTTCAAAAACACCGTGCTGATCATGACGTCGAACCTCGGTTCGCGTGAGATTCAGGCACTGCAGGACGACGAGAAGCAGGTACGTGAAGCAGTGCTGCAAGAATTGCGCGGGCACTTCAAACCGGAATTCCTGAATCGAATTGACGATATCGTGATCTTCCATCAGCTCTCGCAAGCGCAGATCGGCAAGATCATCGACGTTCAACTGGAGCGGCTCCGCGCGATGCTTGCGGAACGAAACGTGACCCTGGAACTCGACGCATCCGCGAAGGAGTTGTTGATGCGCGAAGGTTACGATCCAAATTATGGCGCGCGTCCGTTGAAGCGGGCGATTCAGTCGCACATTCAAAATCCGCTGGCCGTGAAACTGCTGCAAGGCGAGATCGTGCCGGGTCAAACCGTGAGAGTGTCGGCGAAAGGCGACCAGTTGGAGTTCAAAACCAACCAGGCATTCGCGACAGCGTAAAACTTTGGAGAGAGAAACATGTCACAACAGTGGAATCCGCTACAGGATTTGATGGTATTGCAGGATCGTATGAACAGACTTTTCGAAGACGCAACGCAGCGACGCGGTCAGACCGGCGGTGAAGACGAGTTTGAGCGCGCGGATTGGACGCCCGCTGCCGACATTTACGAGATGGAAAACGGCTTCCTGATCGCACTCGATCTTCCCGGCATCAAGCGCGACGCTCTGGAGATTGACATCGACGACAATCGCCTGATCGTCAAAGGCGTTCGCGTCGTCGACGACACAAGAACACGGCGTACTGAAAGACCACGCGGAAAGTTCGTGCGCGCCTTCGCGGTGCCCGCGTCAGTCGATCAGGCAGCGATCGCAGCCGAGTACAAGGACGGCGTGTTACAAATTCGTCTGCCCAAGCGGGCCGAGCAGAAAGCGCAAAAAATTGAAGTTAAGATATCATGACCGAAACAGGACCAAGGGGGACGTAAGTAGCATGGGTAACGAAGCACAAGACGAACTGCGCGTTACCGATCGCCGTCGCATTCACCTGGACCAGGATGGGACGGAACACGTGAACGCAGAAGTCGAAACACCAAATCTGAAACCCTCTTACGTGGAGGAGCTTGAAGCCCGCACCAAAGCAGCGGAAAGACAGGTGCAGGAAGTACAGTCGCGTTTCGATCAGTTGCGACAGCAATTGCAACGCGAAACCGACGAAACCCGCGCGCGGTTGAATCGGTCGGCTGACGAACGCGCCCAAGCGGGTAAGGCGCGATTTATCGAGTCGTTGTTGCCAGTGATGGACGATCTCGATCGTGCGCTGAACGCGGCTGTTTCAGAGGGTTCGAGCGATGCGCTTCTGCAAGGCATTCGCAGTATCGCGAGTAGTTTTCAGAATGCGCTGACGAGCGCGGGTGTCGAGCAGATTGCTTCCATTGGCGAACCGTTCAATCCGGAATTGCACGAAGCCGTTGACACTGAGGAAACCGATCCGGAAATGGACGGGATCGTGGTTGACGAATACAGCCGTGGCTATCGCATCGGCGATCGACTGCTGCGTCCATCGCGTGTAAAGGTTGGTCGTGCGCCTGCAAGTCGCGCAGTGGAACAGTAGAAACTGGGATAAGGAGACACAGAAGAGTGCCGGCAAAAGAGCTGAAGTTCAGAGAAGAAGCACGCAACGCGATGCTTCACGGTGTGGATACGCTCGCGAATGCGGTGCGCGTGACGTTGGGCCCAAAGGGACGCAATGTGGTTTTGGGCAAGAAGTTTGGACCACCCGTGATCACCAAAGACGGCGTGACGGTCGCCAAAGAGATCGAGTTAAAAGACAAGTATCAGAACATGGGCGCGCAGATGGTGCGCGAAGTCGCCGTCAAGACCAATGACAAAGCGGGCGACGGCACGACCACCGCGACGATTCTCGCGCAGGCGATCTTTCGCGAAGGCGTAAAGAACGTGACTGCCGGCGCTAATCCGATGGCCTTGCAGCGCGGGATTCAACTCGCGACCGAGCAGGTTGTGGCCGAGCTCGAACGCATGTCGAAGAAAGTTAAAAGCAAGGAAGAACTGACCAACGTCGCCACTGTCTCCGCTAACAACGATCGCGCACTCGGAGAGCTGATCTCCGAAGCGATGGAACGCGTCGGCAAAGATGGCGTTGTCACGGTCGAGGAGTCGAAGACACTGCTAACCGAACTCGATATCGTCGAGGGAATGCAGTTTGACCGCGGCTATTTGTCTCCGTACTTCGTCACCAATCCGGATCGCATGGAAGCGGTTCTCGACGAGCCGTACATCCTGTTTTACGAAAAGAAAATCTCCGCGATGCGCGAACTTATTCCGGTGCTCGAACAGACAGCCGGAGCCGGACGCGCATTGATGATCATCGCTGAAGACATCGAAGGCGACGCGCTTGCAACGCTGATCGTCAATAAACTTCGCGGCACGATCAAAGTGTGTGCCGTGAAAGCGCCGGCGTTCGGCGATCGCCGCAAAGCGATCCTCGAAGATCTCGCGATTCTTACCGGCGGCAAAGTGATCACCGAAGATCTCGGAATCAAACTCGAGAACGTTACGCTTGCCGATCTCGGCACTGCGAAACGCGTGATCGTCGACAAAGAAGCGACGACAATCGTCGAAGGCGGCGGTGAACGCAAAGCGATACAGGGCCGCGTGGCCACGATACGCCGGCAGATCGAAGAGTCAACTTCGGACTACGACCGCGAAAAACTACAGGAACGTCTGGCGAAACTCGCCGGTGGTGTCGCTGTCGTGCGTGTCGGCGCGCCAACCGAAACTGCGATGAAAGAGATCAAGATGCGTGTTGAAGACGCACTCAACGCCACCAAAGCCGCGGCGCAGGAAGGCATTGTCGTCGGTGGTGGTGTCGCACTGTTGCGCGCGTCGAAGGTGCTCGACAATCACGATGGTGACGATCCGGACGTTCGCACCGGTTTCAAAATCGTTCGGCGCGCGTTGCAGGAACCACTGCGTCGAATCGCGGAGAACGCCGGCATCGACGGCGCGATCGTCGTTGGCCAGGTTGAAGAGTTGAAAGGAAATAAAGGTCTTAACGCGGTTACCGGTCAAATTGAAGATCTGGCCGCCGCTGGAATTATTGATCCGACAAAAGTGGTGCGTACTGCACTGCAAAACGCTTCATCAATTGCCGGTTTGCTGTTGACGACCGATGCAGCCGTCACCGAATTACCGGAGCCCAAGAAACCCGCCGCGCCCATGCATGGAGGCGACGACTACGATTATTAAGTTTCCACTGAACGCAATCCACAGATTACACAGACTTCCGTGAGATCTGTGGATTGTCTTCGGCAGGAAAATTGCAGGAAAACCCCCGCCGCAGTTAGTTATTGCATCGAAACGCAACGGCGCTTATGCTGGCGACATCCAACCCTCGCGTTGGATGTGATGAGTTGTTTGAAAGTTGAGAGCTTCTGTCGCAACCAAAGTGAGGCTTTTGCGAATCTGATTGGGCGCGACGAACGTAAAAAGAATTATGGTTGATTTAGGTTCATACAAAGATAAGTTTGGCGACAGCGGACAGCGCATTTTGGAACACGCGCTGAACGAGTCGCGGCGTCGCGACCAAAACTTCGTTTCGGTCGAACATATACTTCAAGCCCTGACGGTCGAAGAGCCTGACATGTTCAACTCTGCGATGCGCGATCTGTCGCTTGATCCGGTGGTCGTCAAAATGGCCATCGAGAAAAGGCTCAGCGGCAGCCGGCAGCAGCACGTTGGAAAAGGTTTTCGTATCGGGCCTGACACTACAGACCTGTTCAAACGCGCGATGGAGCGCGCGCGCAGTCAGGGGCGCAAGGTTATTGAAGCGACTGACATTTTCGAAGCGCTGAGTAATGAAGACAGTCTGTTTGTCGAAGTGTTGAGAAACATGGGAGCAAATCCCGAAGCAGTCCAGGAAAACGTTCGCGCACAAATTCAAAAACGAGAACAGGAAGAAGAGCTCAACCGCAAAAAGTTTGAACTTCCACCCTATTTGAAGCACTTCGGCGTGTCGCTTAACCGGCTCGCCCGCGCAGACAAGATTCCACCCACAATCGGAAGAGAAAAAGAGATCCAGCAGATCATCGAGATCCTCTGCCATCGCGAGCGTGCAAACTCGCCGATGCTCGTCGGCGAACCCGGCGTCGGCAAGACTGCGGTGATTGAAGGTCTCGCACGTTTGATCGAATTGGAACCGGACAAGGTTCCAGCGCGGTTACGCGGCTCTCACGTCGTGCAGTTGCAGATGGGCGGCATCGTTGCCGGCACCATGCTGCGCGGCATGTTTGAAGAACGTATCAAAGGCATCATCGACGAAGTCAAAGAACGGGACAACCTGATCCTCTTCATCGACGAAGCACACACGATCATCGGCGCGGGTGCAGCGCTCGGCACGTCATCAGACGCGGCCAACATGTTCAAGTCGGCGCTGGCTCGCGGTGAAATGCGTATCATCGGCGCGACCACCCTTTCGGAGTACAAAGAGTACATCGCGGAAGACGAAGCTCTGGCTCGCCGTTTCCGTATCGTGAAAGTTGTTGAGCCTTCGATCACCGAGACGCGCGAGATTTTGCTTGGTCTGCGTCCACGTTTAGAGAAGAACTACTCCGTTAAGATCTCCGACGATGCCATCAACACGGCGCTGGAGATGGCGCCGAAGTACATCCGCAATCTGCATCTGCCTGACAAGGCGATCGGTTGGCTCGACACTGCTGCGGTGAAGGTTGAAATCAACGAACCGCAGACGATGGTCGTTCAACCCGAGCACATCATCGAGGTCATCTCGCAGGAATCACGCATTCCGCGCGACATGATCTATCGCGACACCAGCGATCGATTCGCGATGACGGAAGCGATGCTCGGACACCGCGTGATCGGACAGAAGGCAGCGATTCAGTCCGTTGCGCAAAGATTGCGGCTGAACAAAGGTCCATTGAAAGAGTCGCACTACAAACCCGACGGCGTGCTGCTGTTCCTTGGTCCAACAGGTGTTGGTAAGACTGAGTTGGCGAAAGCTGTCGCCGAGTTCATGTTTGGCGACGAAGAGAAGATGGTCCGCATCGACATGTCGGAATACAGCGACGGCACGGTGAGTATCGAGAAGCTGATCGGCATGCCGCGCGGTATCGTTGGTTCCGAACGCGGCGGCATTCTTACCGAGCAACTGCGCGAGAATCCGTACACGGTATTGTTGCTCGACGAAGTCGAGAAAGCGTCGCCTTATCTGATGAACCTGTTTCTGCAGGCATTCGACGAAGGTTGGCTAACAGACGGCCGCGGCAAGAAGGTTTACTTGTCTGACGCGATCATCATCATGACTTCAAACCTCGGTTCCGATAGCTTCAAGCGGTTTGAAAAGCCGTTGGGCTTCGGCACCAAGACTGCGTCGGACCTCCGCGCCGTCAAGAACGAAGTGATGAAGGCCGCGGAGCAACGCTTCTCGCCGGAGTTTCGCAATCGTATCGATGAGATCGTGGTGTTCTCGCCGTTGACGATGGACGAAGTACGCCAGATTGCGAGACTGTATCTCGAGAAAGTTCGCCGCCAGATGGAACGCCAGGGCAAGACTGTTGAAATCAGCGAGGCGGCTATCAATAAGCTGACTGAAGACGGTTTCAACACTGCATACGGCGCGCGCTTCCTGAAGCGGCACATCGATGAGAAGGTGAAACTGCCGATTACCGGAATGTGGAAGCTGTCGTCGCGCTTCAGCGTTGACGTTGAAGAAGGCGAAGTCGTGGTGAAGCCGGCCGGGGGCAGTAATCCAGTACTGAATTGAGCGTTAAGTTCCTCCTCCTGCAAGTCTGTTTGATCTTCGGGCTGGGTGTTTCGGCGTTGGGCCAAACACCTGGCCCGAGTCCGTCTACTGCCTCCGCGTCTGCGGCTTCGGTTGACGAAAAGTCACAGGCGATAATCAATCGCGCGCTGGAAGTCGTTGGCGGGCAACGGTACCTGAATGTGCAGACCGTTATCGGCAAGGGTTTTTATTCCGAGTTCAAAGAGAACGTGCCGCAAGTGCCGATGAAGTTTGTCGATTACCTTGCCTATCCGGATCGCGAGCGCACGGAGTTCACGCAATTCGGTATCAAGACAATTCAAACGAACGTTGGCGACACGGGCTGGATGTTTGACGGCGCGGTTAAAAAGATCTCGGATCAGGGTCCCAAGCAGGTTGAAGAATTCAAACGCACGATGCGCACGACGGTTGAGA
>DASUPR010000257.1:0-2628 GCA_036281015.1 Pyrinomonadaceae bacterium | reverse complement strand
ACCTGCATCACCATCGCCGGTTTCTTCGACTTCTTTGGCGATGAAGGTTTGTACTCGGTCCACAAACTACTGAGATCCAGCGAGACGCCCGCAACGGAAAGCCGGCCCAGCGCGGTGAGTAGCGTGGTGAGCCCGTTCGTGGCCTTCCGGTCCAGAGAGATGCGTCTATGATCGCGGTCACCAAGTATTGCGCCGACAAGTTCGGTCAATACATTACCGGCGCCGACTTCAACAAACGTCCGTACGCCGCGCTCGTACATCGCCTCGATCTGGTCCACAAAGCGTACCGGCTGGGCGATCTGTGCCGCGAGACGTTCACGGATCGCTTGCGGATCTTGCGGATAAATCCCCGCGTCAGCAGTGCCGTAAACGTCGACGTTGGACCCCACGAAATCGACTTCTTCGAGGTAAGCGCTGAATGGCACGACTGAAGCCGATACAAGCGAACTGTGAAATGCTGTTGCGACCGGCAAGCGCTTACTGCTCACACTGCGTACGCTAAGATCTTTCTCGATCTGCTCGATGGCCTCGGTTGGACCAGACAACACGCATTGCGCGGGCGCATTGTGATTCGCGATGATCACGCTGCTGTCAGTCTCTTCCAACACGCGGCGCACCGTCTCGATCGGTCCCATCACCGCCGTCATCGCGCCGGGTATCGACGACGCATCGCGCATCAGCTCACCGCGGCGCCGCGCAATCCTTGCCAACGTTTTCAAATCAAACGCACCGGCAGCGTACAACGCCGTGACTTCACCGAAGCTGTGCCCCGCAACGCAATCAGGCTTCACACTAACAGCCGACAACACTTTCAACAGCGCTGCACTCTGAACACCCATCGCAACCTGCGCCCACTCGGTTGCGGTAAGCTTACGTGCTTGCGCAGCACGCTCTTCATCAGTAAACGCCGGCGGCGGAAAGACGACTCGATCAACCGATTCACCGTCGAAGCTGATACTCGCCTCGTCCCACACCGCACGCACTGCATCAACCGAAAGCGCCAGATCTGCGCCCATTCCAACGTACTGACTCCCCTGCCCCGGAAACAGAAACCCGATCTTACCGGGATTCGGTGGGCCACTTTCGTAGCTGATTCCTGCCGGCGTCACAAAACCCGCATCAGGCGATTTCGTAATCATCGCCATTGCTTGTTCGAGTTTGTTCCCCAGTTCAGCGGAACTCTCGGCGACGACGGCGAGTCGCGAAAGATCAGTCGCGTTAAACTGCTCCTGCGATTCACGCGCAACCCGTACCAGCTCATCTTTCGTTTCCACCAACGCACGACAACGCGAAATCAGATCCGCCGCCGTCGGCGCGCTCAGCAACACGAGCTGCACGGGCGACGTTTGCAACCGCCACGCAGCAGCGGCCTTCCCATCCTTCGGCACGTACTCTTCAATCGTGACGTGAAAATTGCTCCCGCCAAACCCAAAACTCGACACCGACGCGCGCCGCGGATGTGACCCATCACGAATCCACGGCCGCGGCTGCGTGCTTAGATAAAACGGGCTCTTCGCGAGATCGAGCGCCGGATTCGGTCGTTGAATCTTGATCGTCGGCGGCAGAACCTTGTGATGCAGGGCCATGATCGCTTTGAACAACCCCGCCGCGCCGGCAGCCGCTTTCGTGTGTCCGATCTGCGACTTCACAGACCCAAGCGCACACCACTGCGCATCGGTGCGCCGTTCCGAAAAAGCCTGTCGCAACGCTTCAAACTCAGCCGCATCACCAACCTTCGTCCCCGTGCCGTGCGCTTCGACAAGCTCGACCGTTTCCGGTCCATAGCCCGCCATCTCATACGCGCGCCGAATCGCTCGCAACTGGCCTTCCGGCAAAGGCGCATACACACTCGTACTGCGCCCATCAGACGAGGTACCCACGCCACGAATGACAGCGTAAATTCGATCGCCGTCGCGCTCCGCGTCATCGAGCCGTTTGAGCGCCAACATGCCGATGCCTTCGCCGAGAAGCGTGCCATCCGCGCTGTCAGAGAAAGGACGGCAGTCGCCACTCGGAGACAGCGCCGGAGTTTTGCTGAAGCACATGTACATGAAGATGTCGTTCATCATGTCCACGCCGCCGGAGATCACGAGGTCCGATTGCCCGAGTTGCAGCTCGTTGATGCCCATCGACACCGCCGCGATCGAGCTCGCGCACGCTGCGTCGGTGATCGTGTTGGTCCCATGAAGATCGAAACGGTTCGCGATGCGGCCGGCCACGACGTTGCCCAACAATCCGGGAAACGAAGCTTCGTCCCAACTGACGTAGTTGCGCGCGATGTCGTCGCAGATCTTCTTCGCTTCGTCTTCAGGAATGCCGTTCTCGCGCAGCGCCTTGATCCAAATGGGCCGCTGAATGCGGCTGACTAAAGAGTTGAGCAGTTGCTGTCCGGAAGTGACTCCCAAAATCACGCTGATGCGTTCGCGATCGAGGGAGGCGAGAGATCCCTGTGAGACGTCGTCGAGAAGCTGCTGCGCCACCATTAGGGCGAGTATCTGTGTTGTGTCGGTTGACGGTACGGCGTTCGGCGGGAGCCCGAATTCCATCGGATCGAAATCCACCGGCGAAATAAACGCGCCGCGTTTGCAGTACGTCTTGTCTGGCGCGGACGGATCGGGATCGTAATAG
>DASUPR010000256.1:0-15194 GCA_036281015.1 Pyrinomonadaceae bacterium | reverse complement strand
GTTTTGAGCGCCGGTGCGGCAGCCGTATCCAAGTGCTACAGAGATATAGACGTGTGTCGTTTAGCTACGAGATCGGGGCAGGGTTTACGGCTTTGGATCGCCGCCCATGGCGGCACGCATTGCGACGATGATGGGGTCAGTGACGCGGCGCTTGTGAAGCTCTTCAACCTTCGCTGGTGAGAGGTCGAAGTCGACGGGCGACTCCTCGATTCGCTTGATGATCGTGCCTTCGGAGAAGCCGGCTTCCACGAGACGGATCACGCCTTCGTTGTTCAGTGTCTCGGCCTTCTCGAGTTTCGGTGTGGAGGCGCCGCCTGCTTCGGTAGGTGGCTTGAGAATGCGAACCGTTGCCGAGCCGGTCACGCTTCCCTCGTTTTGACTGCCGCCGCTGCCACCGCGCGATTCGGTCTTTGATTGAGAACCTCCACCCGAACCAAAAATGCTGGTACCGCTGTTGGAATTGTCGGCACCGTTGCCCGGGCGCTTCAAGCCGCGGAAGAATTGCTCGTCAGACGCCCACTGCTCGTCTTCGTTAACGATGATCGTTGCGTCCTGCGTCGCAAGCATCGCGAGAATGATGTTTTCGCTGACGCCCTGACGTTTGAGCTGGATGAGTTGTTCCGGAGTGAGATCGAAGACGTTGGGCCGGCTGCTAATAATTGCGATGATGGTCTTGTCTTTAAAACCTGCCTTGACGAGTTTGACGACCGATGTGTTCGTTAACAACGACTCAGCAGATTGTTGCGCGTCCGCCGAGACAGACAGGATCGAGACGCTCAACAGTGCAGCCGCGAATAGTCTTTTCATTTCGTGTTCGCTGGACGCTTCGTTCGTGCGGTTGTTCGTTTGTAGCGATAGCTGATCTTCTTAACGTAGTTGCGCGTCTCACGATACGGCGGCACGCGTTGACCAAACTTAGCGACAGCGCCCTCGCCTGCGTTGTAACTCGCCAGGACGAGATCGACACGGTTGTTGAAACGATTGAGCAGCTCGCGCAGATAACGCGTTCCGCCCGAGATGTTCTGTGCCGGGTCGTGTGGACGGCGCACGCCGAAACGTGCCGCAGTCCCGGGCATCAACTGCATCAATCCACGCGCACCCTTTGGCGAAACAGCGCGCGGGTTGAAATGTGATTCCTGTTCCATAACGAGGAAGATCAGGTAAGGATCGACGTTGTACCGGCTTCCGTTCTGAAGGATCAGATTATCAAGACCGGGCCGGCCGG
This sequence comes from Pyrinomonadaceae bacterium, assembly GCA_036281015.1. Classification (GTDB taxonomy): domain Bacteria; phylum Acidobacteriota; class Blastocatellia; order Pyrinomonadales; family Pyrinomonadaceae; genus PSRF01. The sequence goes on along the minus strand of DASUPR010000256.1, from coordinate 13,969 downwards.
TACTCCAGCCGCGTCCTTTCTTTCCTGAACCGGCACTCGCAATCGCGGGATCTTCGAGCTCGATGCGATCGATGCGGCTGCGATCGATGAAGATCGACATGCCGCCGCGCTTGTACCAAACACCGCCAGGCTCTTCGGTCGCGCTTTCGGTTTCAACTCGCGCGCCGCCTTTGAGAAAGATCCACGCGGGACTCTCGTACACGCGTTTGCTCGGCGGTGGCGCTGCTGTCGCAACTTCAACCGGATCGAAATGGTCGTCGTCGTTGTTCGACGGCTTTGCCGCAGTCGCTTCAGCTTGCGGCGCTTGCGGCGCTTCAGGGTCAAGGCGCTCGATCTTCTTGACCTTGTCTTTTGGCAGGACGTTGCTGAGACCGCCGCGCCGATACCAAACTCCCTGCGGCGATTCCCACGCGTCGTCGACGTTCATGTACGAACCGTCGGCGAGTTTCAAGCGCACCTGTGTCTGTGCGAATGCAGAACTCACACAGATCAGAACTACTAAAATCCCGAATGACAGTCGCATGATGATTCAGATTAGAGTTCCAAAGGATCTGCCAACGTGCGTTCGATCATCGTCTCCTGCGTTTGCACGGGCGCGAACGAGTGCGACGTACCGAAGTAGTTGCGCCACGCAGTGTCTACGATACTTGGCGTCAACTTCAGTTGGTGTTTCTCGAACAAACAAATATCCGTAGCGCGGTCCAACAAGTCGCGCGGTTCGCAACCCTTCATCTGCCGGTGCTCGACGCGATACTTCGTCAGGATATGGTCCAATACCGGCTGCTCGACCACGATTTTGCGTTTCTGCGCCTGCGCTCTGAAGATTGCCGAATAAGCTTCCGCCGTAGGGGGCTCGACACGCGCGCGATAACCCATGCGGCGCAGGAACGCCTGGTCGGCGAGATCCTTCTCGTCGAGGTTCGTTGAAAAGACGACTAGCTGTTCGAACGGAACTTCGATCTTCTTACCCGTGTGCAGCGCGAGATAGTCGACGCGTCGTTCAAGCGGCACGATCCAGCGGTTCAAAAGGTCCTGCGGCGCCACACGCTGACGTCCGAAGTCGTCGATCACGAGCGTGCCGCCGTTTGATTTCATCTGGAAAGGCGCTTCGTAAAATTTCGCCGCTTCACTCCATGTCAGGTCCGCGTTCTCGAGTGTCAACTCGCCACCGACGACGACGAGCGGGCGCTGAATCAAGGCCCACCGACGATCGTATTCAGTCGGAGTGTCGTCAGCGGGCATCGGCTCGTGACAGTGCGAGTCGAAGACGCGAATGATCTGTCCGTCGATCTCGACCGCAAACGGAATCCAGATGCCGCCGGCCAAAGCACCGTTGATACGTTCGGCGACGGCGGTTTTTCCGGTTCCGGGCAGGCCGGTTAGAAATAGCGAGCGACGCGAGTTGATAACGCAGCCGAGTGTTTGCAGTAGCGATTCCGGAAGTACGAGGTCGTGAAACGCCTCCCGCACGGTGTCCATCGACGCGGTGTTTGACGGGATCGACTGCAGCTTCATCATGTGCGTGTAATCACGCAACGAAACCGGCGCTGGTCCAACATATCCACACACCGACAGCAAACGCGAGAGTCGATCCCAACCGTGGTCCAACATCGCGTAACGCGTCGAGCCAATCGCCGACTGCATCTTCACTTCAATCAGCTTCTCGCGATAAAGCTGTTGCAGCAGATCTTCAGTCAGCGTGCGCGGCAGGTTGATCCGTTCCGCGACTGAGTTCGTCGTCGGCTCGGGCAGCATGGCCACGTGTTTCAAAGCGAGGTCGCAGAGAAACTGCTCGGAGATGCCGGTGTCGGCGATTTCCTCCGGCAGCGGTGGTCCCATGCTCTCGATTTCCGCGCGGGTCAGGATGGACGTGTGGGACATGTGGGTTTCTCGTTTCGTTTGATTGTTCTTACTTACCGCCGTTATTACCGTTGCCGTTGTTCTGCGCTATCGCGAGTGCTGAGCGGGCCCAGCCGGCATCGGAAGCTCGGCCGACGCGTTCATACAGATCAGCCAGGCGCCGCAGCGCGATGGTGTTGTTCGGATCGATCTGCCGCGCGGCTTCGTAGTAACGAATCGCGTCGTCTTCACGACCGAAGCGTTCCATCATTTTCGCGGTGTTGAGATTGCCGGTCAGTGGTCCAGTCGCGCGTGCGAACGCTTTGTAAGCTTCGTCAACCTTGCCGAGGCGGCAATACGCGAGACCGAGATTGTTGAGAATGCGCTCGTCGTTGGGCGCGAGTTTCGCCGCGCGCTTCAAACGATCGATCGCCGCGCGGTAGTTGCCGTTTTGATAAAGCGAGAAACCGAGGTTGTTCAGCGTCTCGGCGTCTTCTTCGAGTTTGACGGCGCGTTCAAACGATTCTTTCGCGCGATCGGCAAAGCCCTTCTTGTCGTAAGCAACGCCGAGCAGGTTGTGTGCTTCGGTCAACTTCGGATCGAGTGAAACGGCCGTCGCGAGCTCGGAGATGGCTTCGTTGTAACGGCCTTCCAAAAGAAAGTCACGACCGGATTCCATGTGTTCGCGCGCGGAGCCGTCGGTCCGGACTTTACGATCGTTCTGGTTGCGCGCGTCCTCGATCTTTGTCACTCCGACTGACGCAAAGCGGTCGGCATCTTTCTCGCTCATGCGCTGCAAACGGTTGTCGTCTTTGCCGCCAAAGAGCCGGCCGAAAGCTTTGAACGGCGCAGCGAACACCTTGACGATCTTGTTGCCACCCTTCTTCTTAACCGGCTGCGCTTCGCCCGCTTCCGAACCCGAATCCTCGAGCACGATCGCATCCGGATCGCCCTCGCGTTCGATTGTCGAAGCACTCCACATCGCGCTGGCCGCGATGGTCAGTACAAAAGCGATGAAAATTGCCAGGATTCTACGTCTGTTCATGGTCCAACTCCTCTACATGTTGCCGAGAACGTCCATGAGGTTAAGGGCGGCCGGGCCAAGGATCGCGATAAAGAGTGTCGGGAAAAGGAAACACGCAAGCGGGAACAACAGTTTCACCGCCGCCTTCTGTGCTTCCTGTTCGGCTCGCTGCCGACGCTTCGTGCGCAGCGAATCGGAGAACACGCGGAGTCCTTTGGCTATCGAAGTACCAAACTTGTCTGTCTGAATCAGCATCGCGACGAGGCTGCGCATATCGTCGATACCCGTTCGCTCTGCCAGATTGCGCAGTGCTTCATCGCGCTCGCGTCCAACGCGAATTTCGAGGTTCGCGAGCTCAAACTCGACGGCGATCGGATAGTGAACGTCTTTCAGTTCCGAAGAGACTTTCATCATCGCCGCGTTCAAGCCCAAACCTGCTTCAACTGAAACAACCATCAGGTCCAGCGCGTCTGCCAAGCCCCAACGCAACTCGCGCTGGCGATTACGGATGGCCCTTCCGAGAAAGTAACGCGGCAGGAAGAAGCCAACGATAAACCCGAGGATGATGTAGATCAGCGCATTCCCTAATGGGCGCGCCGTCAAAGCGCAGACACCCGCGACTGCCAACGGAAAGCCGGCCATCGAAGCCAATTGAATTCCGCGATAGATCAGCGGCGCTTCCGCCGAACGATAACCGGCGTGCATCAGTTGTTTCTGAAGTTTTCGCGCTTCGATCGCGGACGGCGGCAACAACTTGTTCAGCGGCTGCGCTAAACGTTGCGCAAGGTCCGTGGCCGGACTCTCGTCAGGAAGGACCACCGACTGCATATTTCCGTTTGGGTCCGCGTCCCTGGTGGCCATGCGCCGTAATCGTTCAGTCGCGGCGCTCTGCGGTTTGTACAGCAGCCAGTAAACACCCAGCATGGCGAGCGAGATAGCGACGAAAGTGGAGATGGCGATGATTATGATCATTGCTGGGCCTTTTCGTTAGATCTTGATCTTCAAAATCTTACGCACAATCAACATACCCGTGATCTGCAGCAACAGGGCGGCAGCGATCAGGTAGTGACCGCGTGGATCTTTCCACAACACACTCATGTAATCCGGATTCATCACCGTGACTGCGACGGCCACAAAGATCGGCAGTCCGCACAACAACCACGCAGACATGCGCGAGCTCGTAGTCAAAGTCTTCAGGTCGCCCATGATGCGGAACCGCTCGCGGATCGTGTAAGCAACTTTTTCGAGGATCTCGGCGAGATTACCGCCCGTCTCACGTTGAATGAGCACGGCCGTGACGCACATTTTGAGATCCAGTAGCGGCATTCGCTGTGTCAGGTTTTCCAGTGCCAGCTTCACGGACAGACCGAGGTTTTGCTCTTCGTAAGCTTTGCGAAACTCCGTCGCGATCGGTTCCGGCATTTCGACGGAGACCATGTGGAGCGCTTCGGAAAATGCGTGACCGGCGCTGAGTGCGCGGCTGATCAGATCGAGTGCATCGGGAAGCTGCTCCAGAAATGCATCGAACCGCTTCTTACGCCGGTACCAGACGTGTATCACTGGTATCGCCGCACAAGCCAAACCGGCCATGATCATCAACGGGATAAAAATCGTGAGCACCGACGCGGCCAGGGCACCCAACATGCCCGCCATGAACGAAAACATCAGCAGGCGCGAAGGAGTGATGTGCAAGTCCGCCTGGTCCAACATCCGCTTCAACTGCAACGCGGCTTGAAGGTTGATCAGCGTGCGGTTGACGAAGGGGATCTCGCTCATCAACTCGTTGCGAGCGAGCACCACGTCGATGTCTTCGGTTTGCGCGGAATGGAGCAGGGCTTCGTTGAGCCGCTGTTGCAGTTTTTGGCGCTTCTTGTCTGTTCCGTGCGTCGCCAGCAGGTAAGCACCCAGGACCAGGAACAGCGCGAACACGAATACCAGGAACGAGATAATCATTGTCAGCTATATCTCCTCGAAGAAGACTCGTGGCAACTGCAAGCCGCAAGACTTCAACCGTTCGGCAAACCGTGGGCGGATACCAGTTGGACGGAACCGGCCGATCACCTGACCTTGCTGATCGACGCCGGTCCGCTCGAACATGAAGATTTCCTGCATGGTGATCGTCTCGCCTTCCATGCCGGTGACTTCTGAAATTGATGTGACGCGGCGCGAACCGTCGGACAGGCGCGCAGCCTGGACCACGAGGTTCAACGCCGAAGCGATCTGCTGGCGCATCGCGCGATCCGAAAGACGCATACCCGTCATCTGGATCATGGTTTCGAGACGGGCCAGCGCGTCGCGCGGCGTGTTGGCGTGAACCGTCGTCAAACTGCCGTCGTGACCCGTGTTCATGGCCTGAAGCATGTCGATCGCTTCACCCCCGCGGACTTCGCCGATCACGATGCGATCGGGACGCATACGCAGTGCGTTGCGCACGAGATCTCGCTGCGTGACTTCACCTTTGCCTTCAATGTTTGGTGGACGTGTTTCGAGTCTGACGACGTGCGGCTGTTGCAGTTGCAATTCAGCCGAGTCTTCGATCGTGACGATACGTTCGTTCTCGGGAATGAACGCGGAAAGCGCGTTCAGCAAGGTCGTTTTACCGGCGCCGGTTCCGCCTGAGATCAGAATGTTCAAGCGCGCGTGCACGACCATCTGCAACATGTCTGCGATGTCTCGCGTCAGCGCCTTGTTCTCGACCAGCGCAGCCATCTTCAACGGATCGGCGCCGAACCGGCGAATCGAGAGCACTGGACCATCGATCGCCAACGGCGGAATGATCGCGTTAACGCGCGAACCATCCTGAAGACGCGCGTCGACCATCGGCGACGATTCGTCGATGCGCCGTCCGACTGACGAAACGATACGCTCGATCACGCGCATCAAGTGTTCGTCGTCTTTGAAACGGACGTTGGTCGCTTCGATCTTGCCGCGACGCTCGATGTAGATCGTGTCGTGAGCGTTGACCAGGATGTCGGAGACCGTCGGATCTTTCAGCAACGGCTCGAGTGGTCCAAGACCGAAGAGCTCGTGCTGAACGTCGTTGACGAGCCGCTCGCGCTCGGAGGCGGACAGCGGCATCGCTTCCTGGGCCAACACAACTTCGGCCAGACGCGAAACTTCCGCATGCACCTGTTCCGACGAAAGACTCGACAACTTGGTCAAGTCCATGCGGTTGATCAGCGTGCGATGAAGACGAGCCTTCATCTCCTGGAAAGAATGTTGTCCGGTGCCGTCGGAGCCGGCGCCCGGAACATTTGTGTTGCCGATTAATCTTTCGCGTAGGGCCATGATGTTTTTTCAGTTGCGGAGGGCCGCGGTTTTAGACCTTTTCCATTGAGGTTTGCAGATTGAACTGCGCCTGTGGTTGCGCCGGCTGTTTCTTCAGGAACGAATTCCAGAACGCGCGGCGTGGTTTTGTTTCGGCAAGCGGCATGACACCCAGCGAGATCTCCTGGGCGATGCGGCGGATTTCCATCGCGATCTTCGACGACGGTTCCGATTGGACCAGCGGCGTGCCGAGGTTGATCGAGCTGACGGCGGTTTGATACTCACTGGGCACAAAGCCAACCACCGGTTCGCCGAGAAACTTTTCAACCTGCCGCAAGTCGAGGTCGATCTGTTTGCTCCAGCGATTCACCACGATGCGGACTTTCTTTCGTGGATAACCGAGACGATCGAAGATCTCGAGCGCGCGTTGCGTGCTGCGGATAGCGGGTATGTCGAGCGTCAGGATCAATACGATCTCGTCTGACTGATCGAGCGCGGCCAGTGTGATCGAATCAAACGTGTGCTGCGGATCGAGCACGATGTATTCGTAGTGCTCGCGTAATTTTTGCAGCACTTCAAAGATGTGTTGCGGTTCGATCTCGTCGGCGTGGTCGGCTTCACGCGGCGCGGCCAGCAAAGACAGGTGCTGTGAATGCGGCGTGACCAGCGTGTTGATGAGTTCAGCGTCGAGACGACTGCGTTTCTCGACCACGTCGGCGATCGAGTATTTCGGATCTACTCCGAGAAACAGCGGCAAGTCACCCGCTTGCAGGTTGAGATCGACGAGAATGGTTTTCGCATTCGTGGCCGCGGCAAAGTTTGTCGCGATGAACGAAGTGCCGCAGCCGCCCTTGCTGGAAAAGACCGAGATCATGCGGCCCTGCTTCTTGGGCGCTTCAACCTGATGCTGATTACCAAAATCGGAAACGCGATCGAGCACCGTGCGCAGCTCGTCGGCGCTGATCGGAATGCGCAGAAACTCTTTTGCGCCCGCGCGCAAACTGCCGATGATCAGATCCGGTGACGCGTTCTGTGCTGCGGAGATGATCGTGGTTTTCGGACACTCGGCAGTGAGACGCTCGATGAATCTGACGGCGTTCTCGGCGTTTGGACCAAGCGCGATGATCGCGGCGTTTGGCTTGAGGCGAACGATCTCGTCGTAAAGCTGGTCCGCATCGTTGCCGCCGGCCAGCAGTTTCACGCGCTCTTCCGCGGAGAGAGCGCGCCGGATGTCTTTGAAATTCTCAAGCCCGGTGCTTAGGACTACCACTGAGATTGGTTCGGTCATTGTTTCCTCGTGCGTGTCGTTTTCAATTCGATCCGACTGCCGGCGGCTCTCTATGACTAAAACTTTTGAAGAGGCGCGGGGGATTCACGGAAGGTACCGCGTCGCTACGAAGCTGAGTGCACTTCGCAGCAACGTTTGTTAGGCAGGCGTAACCGACGCCGCCCGGCAGCCGATTCGAAACTTAAACTGGCATTTGCTTTAGCCACGATCGAAATTCCTAAGCTCCCCGATTTCAACCTGGAGTTAAACGTCGGCGGGTATCAGGCCCGCACTCTCAGCCGTTAACGTTGTCTTGTAACTCGGCATGGTGATCGTCGTGCCGACGATCGGAATCACAAACTGAAACTGGTAGTTCGTAATGCTCACTGAAACTGTTCCGGCGTTCAGGCCAAAGCCGTTGTAATCCACTTCGACATTCGCGGTGCTCAGGTTGTTGAGCATCGGTTGGCCAGAGCCGGCTTCGTTCCCATAGACCACCACGTTGCGGACATTTGCGGCGTCTGCCGATGTGTGCAACGCGGCGTAACGCGCACCGCGTCGCGCGGCATCGGTCAGCGCGTTGTGTACCCATAACGCGCGGCCGAATTCCAGAACCGCAAACATCGCGGTTGCGAACACCAGGACGCCGATCGCAAACTCAACCAGCGTCGCCCCTCGTTCGTTGTCCCTGCACGTTTTCATGCGAAGCATAATTGTTGCTCCTAGACCGAAGGCGTGGTGAGCAGGTAACGCATCGTCACGCTCGGTTTCACATCGACGTTGAGCGACAGTGAAGGCGAATTCAGCAGTGCGCCCAGATCAAACAGTGATTCATGCTGGTAATCGACGATGCTGACCTTCACCAACTCCGGAACACCGGCGGTGCCGCCGGAGTACTCCACGTCGACATTCGCCGTCGTCATTCCCGGCAGGATCGGGTCGCCGTCTCCGGCCGCGTTTCCGTAGACGACGATGTTCTTCGCGATCACTTCCCAATCCTTGGCGTTGCTGGTAGCGGACTTCGACGCCAGGTATCTCGCGCCGAGACGCGCACCCTTCGCCGCCGTCGAGTATTCGTAGAAGTAACGGCCAAACTCCCCGAGACTCGCGAACAACAGCAGCATGATCGGCAACACAATCGCCAGCTCGACCAGTTGCACGCCCTGCTCGTCACGGCGAAAGCGATTTAACCAATGCAGCCGGCGCGAGCGTCGCAGATTGCGGATTTTTTTAATGCGATGGTGCATCATGGTTGCGCCTTACCTGTAAAGGACAGGGACTGCCATCAGGTTGTTCACGGGCCCGCCGTTCGGATTGAAACCGCCCTGGCCCAACACGATGTCGTCGACGTACTCAGCAACTAATTCCCCGCCATTGCCGCCGCCAACCTTCGTTTGCAGGAAGAAAACTCCAAAACGATCGAAGGTGACGGTATTGCGCCCCGAGTCGTACTGGTCTTCCTTCACGATCGGAATCACGACGACGCGACGGCCATCCACACCCGGATTTTTCGGAGCCTGCGACGGGCTGCCGGATTTGTATTGGTCGTAGGTGATGTTCTCTTTAATGTTCTTGTCCGGCGGCATATCCGCGGGATTGACTTGCGAGGTTTGGTAGTCATCGAACCTCGTGTTGATTCCCTGCCGCACTGGTCCCGAGTTCACGCCCGGTTTAGTGTCGACTTCATAAGTCGCGCCGGGTCCTGCACACTCGTCGACGCCCGCAGCGAGTCCGACTCGAACATCGGCGCCACCGCGACCGGCGACCGCGAGAATCTGATAGTTACCCGGCGATACCGAACCTTGTGTACCCGCGCGGAACGTGTAAGTGGTGCCCGGCATGATCGGCGTGCCGTAGTCGATCACGGAAACCGGCAACCAGTTACAGAATTCATTCAACGGCACTGAAAAACCTGCCGTCGCCGTAGCCGTCAGGTTTTTGCTGTTGCCCAAAACTGAAGCAGCGAATGAAACACCTGCTGCTGAAGCCGGCGTAGTGACTTTGACGAAGCGAATCTTCGCGGGCTGGGCCGCGGCCGACGCTTCGCTCATGTATGGACCATTGAGATTGGCTGCAAATTCGACGTTGCCTCGGGGGAAGGAAACGCTTGTGTGATTGAAGTTGTAATTGTTCATTGCAGCCACTGCTCGATCCGCCGCCTTGGTAATTCCCTGCGACGACGTATTGAGCCCAGACACGGCAGCTAATGCTGCCGCGTCTGCTGCGTTCTGCAATTCAGTTTTCGTCAGGTAGAACCTGCTGATATCAACTCCCAGACCGACCGCGAGTAGAATCGACAACATGCCGATGGCTGATGTCGCCAGGATTGAACCTCGCTCCCGTTTGTTCTTACCTGCTTGTTGCATCCTTAGGTTCTTCATGTTTTCCCCCTCTGCGAAATGACGAACTGTTTTTCGATTTCGAGGAAGTTGTTACCAGGGGCGAACTGATTCCGGATTGAAGTCAAACTTGACAGCCTTCGCGACTGGAAGTTCGGCGTTGGTGCGAACGCGGCTGACCGCACCGGTGGTGCTGGTCTGCGTGTTCGTTTCGACAGCTTTGGTCTTCGGTTCTTCAACCTTCGCCGGAGCAGCCGGAGTGGCAGCCGGAGTCTGGTTGTTCTGGCCGGAAACCTTGTAACCGGTCTGACCCGAGATGCCTTCGCCCTTCGGCTCGACGCCCAACGGCGAGTTGCCTTTCAGGCCGTCCATGCCGCGCATAGTCGGCAGATCGTCCTCGTTGACGGGCTTAACCATGTGCGCAGTCACGAAGAACATCAGTTCCGTTTCTTTCTTTTCGAAAGACTTCGATTTGAAGAGCGCGCCGATCACCGGAATGTCGCTGACGATCGGAATTCTCGACAAAGTCTTGGTTTCGGAGTTGTCGAGCAGGCCGGCAAGCGCGAACGACTGACCGTCACGCAATTCAACGCCGGTCTTCGCACGGCGAGTTCTCAAAGCCGGAACGACGAAACCGTTGAAGCGGACGCCGTTGGTGAAGTCAATCGTGGAGACTTCCGGTTCGAGCTCGAGACGGATGTGGTCTTCGTCGATGATGGTCGGTTTGAAGTTCAGGCGAACGCCATACTCTTTCCAAACGATTGTGATCGCACCGTTGCCGCCGCCGAGGTTCTGGATCACCGGCACCGGGAACTCACCGCCGGCGAGGAAGCTCGCCTGCGCGCCGTTCATCGCGATCAGGTTTGGTTCGGCCAACTCACGGAAGGCGCCTTCCTGCCGCAAAAGCTTGAGCATTGCCAAAGTGTTGATTGAGTTATTGAAGAGCAGGACGTTAAGGGCCGGGTTCAGCAACGCACTGATACCGTTATTCGTTGAGTCGCCGACCGTGCTTGGACCACCACCGCTGTTGGCGTAACCACCGGTCATACCGCCGGTCAGGTAGGAGGTGCCGTAGTCGCGCAACTTCGTGCGATTAACTTCCGCGACACGAACCTGAAGCTGAATTTGCGTGGCGCCCGAGACTGGCGACGTCAGCATGTTGACGACCTTGAAGTTCGCGGCTTCGACCACAGCCTGAACCTGAGCGGACGTCGCGGCATTTGCCACGCTGCCCGAGATCACGACCGATCCGTTCGCCTGGCTGAGACGAATATCTTCTTTCGGAAACAGCGCGCGGATCTGTGAATCGATCAGTGAAAGGTTGGCACGAACGAAAACGTCAAACACCAGGAACTGACCACCGGTCTGTTCCCAGGCGATGAAGTTGACCTGACCAAACGCCTTACCGTTGACGAGCACCTGATCGGGCGTCACCAGCACGGCTTCCGCGATTTCGGGATTAGAAACCGAAAAGCGTCCGACCGGCCGATCGAAATTGATCACGCGCGATTGGCCGACGAGAACGTTTACCGCGACGGCTTCTTTTGATTGGCCGAATGACGCCTTGTAGGAAGTCTCCTGGGCGCCAGCGATGGAGTTAGCAAAGATGGTTATCAACGCCGCCAGCAATAGACTCACTCGGCGCGAAATTGGGGAACGGCTCTGCATGATTCTGTGCTCCTTTGTTTCTAGCGATCGTCAATGCGATCAACTTCAAGAAAAATGTGGTTGACTGAGTGATCTATGGAAACTCGACACTGCGCTTCTTCGCGCCTTCGATCATTTCCACTGACGCACGCGGTGTGGGTTGAGGAGCTGCGGGGGCGGCTGCCGCCGGTTTTGCCACTGGCGCCGATCGACGTACGACTGGCTTACTCTCTTGCTTCGCTTGTTCGCTTTTTAGTGCACCCGGTTCCGGAGCTTGCGTCGCTGTTTCACCGGACAGCAAGCTGCGCTTGTTCACGCCAGGAGTCTGTTCGTCGCCCTGGTCGATCTGGTTGCGCATGACGAGTTGCAAGCGGCCTTCGCTCGACGCGAGCGCGAGTTTTTCGGCCTGCTCCGGCGTGACCTGAAGTGTCACGGCCTTAACGCTGTTTGCTTCGCGTTCATCCTTCGGCTTGTCGATGTTCTGACCGTTAGCCAGGACCTTGATGTTCTGCAAGACGATCTTCGAGATCGGATCCTGCATGCCTGAACCTTCGCGCGGATCGATCACGACGACCACGTCAACGAGCGTTCCCGGCATGATGAAGCCGGAGATGCCTGCTGCGTCGTCGACCTTGACGGTCATCGCGCGATAGCCTTCGGGAATCACCGCCGACAAACCGGCCGCCGTTCCTTCGGGCGCCAGTCGTGCTTCGGTGATCGGTTCGCGTGCGGCGATATTCACTACGGCGACGCGGCCGGCGAGTTTTTCAGGCGAGTCATAAGCTCCGTCGGGAGTCGATTCCTTGGGAAACTGGACCACCATGATCTGCTCGGGAATGATCTTGCTGCCGATCGGAATCGCAACCTTCGCCACGGCGACCTTGTTCAGGTTCTTCGTGTAAGCCTGCGCGCTCGACAAGTACTTGCTGACGGACACGGCAGCGAGCACACCAAAAATCAGTGCTCCTACCAGGACTATCAAGAAACGTTTGTTTCGCATGGGAATCAACTCTCCGTTCTGCCAGGTCAAAGGCCTGATTGTTGGCTGCTGTTATGGATGAAAGATCGCGGTTGCGATGATGGTGCCGATCGTGATCGCCGCGCCGTACGGAATTGTCAGGCGTCGATCAGCCGGAACGCTGAACTTGGGCATCTGCCATCCGGGCAGTAAGCCGACGAGAATCTGCAGCACGCGATGCATGGTGGTTGCGAATATTCCCGAGCGCAGAGTCGACACGAGCGCGAGCAAGCCGCCCGTCAGCACCACCACGACAAAAGTCGGAAGCACGAGTTGAACGCCGATCACGGATCCGATCGCGGCGAAGAGTTTGACGTCGCCTGCGCCCATCGCTCCGAACACGTGCAGAATGAACATAAGAATAAAGGCGAGAACACATCCGCCAAGGCTGCTTAGACCACCATGAAATCCGTTAAGCGCGATGTTCAAAGTCAGTCCACTAATCAACGTGGCCAGCACGAACGGATTAGGAATGCGCCGGTACCGCACGTCGTAATAGATAATCAGCGCGGCGAGCGGCACGAGAAAAAACTGAAAAGCTGTTGCGGTAGGACTCAACATAACGTTCCTGAGGCAATCTTGGGGTAGTACAGAAAAGGTGGCGGCGCACCCTCGAAAGGGCGCGCCACCTGGCGATGACAGATCAGTTGTCCGAGTTCACTGGATGATACCTGCCAGCGATTCGATCCTCGCGGCGATCCGCTCGTTTAAGAGCGTGAAGGCAGCGACCGTTGCAATCACTATAAGAGCGGCAACGACGGCGTACTCCGATAGCTCAAGTCCAGTTTCGTCTTTGAAGAATTTGATCAACATGACTTCTTCCTCGGATCGACGTTTCGAAAACCTTGGGCCTTACGAGCTCGCCGTCAGCGATCAACAGCACTTGCCGCTGCCGGTATTGACTCGGCTTAGTTACCCGAGATCGTGTTAGCCAGCGCGGTGATGCGGGCAGCAATGTTTCCGCCCAACAGGGTGAAAGCGGCGACGCAAGCCAACGCGATAAGCGCTGCGGCTACTGCGTACTCGGAAAGTTCCAAACCGGTTTCGTCGTTCAAGAAATTCTTAATCATGTGGTTGCTCCTTTAGATTCGATTAGGCGTTGTTGCTTGGAGAGCCGGCAAACGTGACGCTAGCCCGAGAAGGGTTAGCACCCCTTGTCTTCGCTGGAGAAAGTTGAACCACTTGGGCCGTGCGGCGGCCGAAGCCATTGATTCCACTTAGAACAGCACCGAACAAGGTCAGCAGCGTCAGTAGCACGTAGTTGTCCTTGATTCCCGCCGTGTTGATGCTGACGAGCATCGCCAGCGCCAGGAAGGGAGAAAGGACGACGAGCATTGCGACTGATGCCAGGTTTCTTGTGGTGTTAGCCTTCATTAGGTTTGTCTGCTCGACTAGTGATGCGATGCGTGTTGCCTCGCGACGAACAGGACATTTACAACCGGTGTGCCAGTGGACTAAGTGTGGATTTGTGGGACTTGTGAGTTGGTTTGTAGCCTGCGGTTGACAACTCTGGTTGGGCCAACAGGCGCCGTGAGGACTAAATTCGAGCTTTTGATTCGGTTTTTATT